>NZ_JBSFRU010000217.1:0-11288 GCF_053589395.1 Nocardia sp. NPDC003345 | reverse complement strand
AGCGCTGACAGCAGACGCTTCGGGGGCCGAACCCCGCGCGGCGAAGCCGCGCCAAAAATACAGCGCTAGATGAACACAGGCTCTTCGTCGCGGGTGCGCTTGAGTTCGAAGAAGTGCGGGTAGGCGGCCAGTGTGACCACCGCGTCCCAGAGTTTGCCCGCTTCTTCGCCGCGCGGGATGCGGGAGAGTACCGGCCCGAAGAACGCGACCCCGTTGACGTGGATGGTGGGGGTGCCGACGTCAGGGCCCACTTTGTCCATCCCGGCGTGGTGGCTGGCCCGCAGTGCCTCGTCGTGGTCGGTGGCGGTCGCCGCTTCCGCCAGTTCGGCGGGCAGTCCGGCTTCGGTGAGCGCGTCGGCGACGATGGCGGCGAAGGTGGCCCGCGCGTCGCCTTCCTGCTCGAACTCCGATCGGCGGTCGTGGAAGCGGGTGCCCAGGGCGGTGTAGAGCGACGGCAGGATCTCGTCGCCGTGCTGTTGTGCGGCCGCGATGGCCACCCGCACCGGGCCCCAGGCGTTCTTCATCATGTCCTGGTACTCGGGCGGCAGGTCGCGGCCCTCGTTCAGGACCGCGAGACTCATCACGTGGAATCGGGTCTCGATATCGCGGACCTGCGCGACCTCGAGTATCCACCGGGAGGTGATCCAGCACCACGGGCACAGGGGGTCGAACCAGAATTCGGCAAGATCCTTTTTCACGGCCGTATCGGGCACGTTCGGTTCCTCTCCGTAGTTGTCGCTACATTCCGACCAACCCATCGGGCCGGGTTTTCGTTCCCGGACCCGCCGGTTGTCGCGGGCGCGCTCAGTACGCTGGCGGGGGTAGTCCGGATCGTCGCTGGAACAACCCACCACAAGGGAGTGTCATCCATGACATCTGCGCGGCATTTCGTCATCGTGGGCGCCGGGCTGGCCGGTGCGAAAACCGCCCAGGCGCTACGGGACAACGATTTCGACGGGCGTATCACCCTGATCGGTGCCGAGGAGCGGCTGCCGTACGAGCGGCCGCCGCTGTCCAAGGAGTATCTCGCGGGTGAGAAGCGGCTCGAGGAGTTCACGGTCGCCGATTCGGCCTGGTACCGCGACCACAATGTCGACCTGCTGCTCGGCACCGAGGTCACCGCCGTGGACCGGGCGGCCCGGACGGTGACGCTGCCCGACGGTTCGACGCTCGAATACGACAAGCTCGCCCTGGCGACCGGGTCCGCGTCGCGCACCCTGCCCATCCCGGGTGTCGGCGCGGACGGGGTCTACACCTTGCGCACGCTGGAGGAATCCGATGCGCTGATCGAACTGTTCCGGTCGGCCCGGCGGCTGGTGGTGATCGGCGCGGGCTGGATCGGGCTCGAGGTGACCGCGGCGGCCCGGGCGGCGGGTGTGGCGGTCACGGTCGTGGAGACCGCGCCCGGGCCGCTGCTGGGCGCCCTCGGGCCCGAGATGGGCGAGGTTTTCGCCGACCTGCATCGCGCGCACGGGGTCGAGTTGCGCTTCGGCACCCAGGTGCGGGAGATCACCACCTCGGACGGGCGGGCCAACGGTGTGCGCGTCGCGGACGGTTCGACGGTGGCGGCCGATGCCGTACTGGTCGCTGTCGGGGCCCGGCCACGGCTCGGGCTCGCGGAATCAGCGGGTTTGCCGATCGATTCCGGGGTCCTGGTCGACGCCGGTCTGACCAGCAGTGATCCCGATATCGTGGCGGTCGGCGATATCGCCGAACAGGATCATCCCGTGCTGGGTCGCCGGATCCGGGTGGAGCACTGGGCCACGGCCCTGAATCAGCCCGCGGTGGCCGCGTCGACCATGCTGGGCCGGGCGGCCGTGTACGACCGCCTGCCGTATTTCTTCACCGACCAGTACGACCTGGGTATGGAGTACACCGGGTTCGCGGCACCGGGCGACTACGAGCGGGTCGTCGTGCGCGGGGATACGGCGGGCCGGGAGTTCGTGGCGTTCTGGCTCGACCCGCAGCGACGGGTGCTGGCCGGGATGAATGTGAATGTGTGGGATGTCGGAGACCGGATCAAGGAATTGATCCTCTCCGGCGACCCGGTCGATCCCGATCGGCTGGCCGATACATCCGCACCGCTCTGAGCGCCACCGCGTCGGGGACGAAACGAGCACCGGGCCGGGGCCCGGAATCGCGGGACGCGGCGCGGGGCGGGGCGGGCCCGGGGCCCGGGGCCCGGCCGAGTTCACCAGGTGCGGCCGGTGATCAGCTCGTAGGCCTCGACGTATTTGGCCCTGGTCGCGGCGACGATATCGGCGGGGATCTCGGGACCGGGGGGTTCCTTGTCCCAGCCGGTCGAGGTCGCCCAGTCCCGGACGAACTGTTTGTCGAACGAACGCTGCGGACGGCCCGGCTCCCATTCCGCGGCCGGCCAGAAACGGGAGGAGTCCGAGGTCAGCACCTCGTCGGCGAGGGTGAGCACATCACCGTCCCAGCCGAATTCGACCTTGGTGTCGGCGATGATCACACCGCGCTCGGCCGCGTAGGACGCGCCGCGGGTGTACAGCCGCAGGGTGAGGTCGCGCAGGTGTTCGGCCACCGGGCGGCCCTCCTGCGCGACGACCTCGTCGAAGGTCATCGGTTCGTCATGCCCGGACGCCGAGACCTTGGTGGTCGGGGTGAAGATCGGCTCCGGAAGCCGGTCGCCCTCCCGCAGCCCGTCGGGCAACCGGATGCCCGATACCGATCCGGTGCGCTGGTAGTCCTTCCAGCCCGAGCCGACCAGATAGCCCCGGGCGACGCATTCCACCAGCACCATCTTCAGCGGTTTCACCCGGATGGCGCGGCCCGCGAACTCCGCCGGCACATCGGTGGTGGACAGCACATGGTTGGGGATATCGGAGAAGTAGTCGAACCACCAGTTCGACAGCCGGGTGAGCAGGGCGCCCTTGTCCGGGATCGGCGTGGGCAGCGCGACGTCGTACACCGAGACCCGGTCCGAGGCGACCAGCAGCAGGGTGTCGCCGTCTGTGTACAGGTCACGCACCTTCCCGGCGTGCACGTGTTTCACTGTCGCGGCTCCGATCCTGGTCGAGTGGTGTGCGGGGTCGACTCCCGCGCGGGCAACCTTACCCACGTGGCATTGTGGACAGCGCCCGTGCCCACTGTGTCTTCGAAGGAGTCCGATGTCCGCACCGAACCTCACCCGCGATCAGGCGATCGAACGCGCCGGCATCGTCGCGGTCGAGAACTACTCCGTCGAACTCGATCTGACCGACGGCGCGGGTAAACCGGGCGAACAGACGTTCCTGTCCCGCAGCACGGTCACCTTCACCGCGAAGCCCGGTTCGCGGACCTTCATCGATATCGTCGCCCGCACGGTACGTTCGGCGGTGCTCAACGGCACCCCGCTCGATATCGCGGGCTACGACGAGGCGACCGGGATCACCCTGCCCGATCTCGCCGAACGCAACGAACTGGTGGTCGAGGCCGATTGCGAGTACTCGCACACCGGTGAGGGCCTGCACCGCTTCGTCGACCCCGCCGACGACGCGGTGTACCTGTATTCGCAGTTCGAGACCGCCGACGCCAAACGGATGTTCGCCTGCTTCGACCAGCCGGACCTCAAGGCCACCTTCGATATCGAGGTCACCGCCCCGCGGGACTGGCAGGTGATCTCCAACGGCGCGGGCACCGCCGACGGCGGCCGGCACCGGTTCGCCACCACCCCGCTCATGAGCACCTACCTGGTCGCACTCATCGCCGGACCGTACGCGGTGTGGACCGATACCTACACCGACGATCACGGCACCATTCCGCTGGGCATCTACTGCCGCGCCTCGCTCGCCGAATTCATGGACGCCGAGCGTCTGTTCACCGAGACCAAACAGGGATTCGGTTTCTACCACAAGAACTTCGGCATCCCGTACGCGTTCGGCAAATACGACCAGCTGTTCGTACCGGAATTCAACGCGGGCGCGATGGAGAACGCCGGCGCGGTCACCTTCCTCGAGGACTACGTCTTCCGCTCCAAGGTCACCCGGGCCTCCTACGAACGCCGCGCCGAAACCGTACTGCACGAGATGGCGCATATGTGGTTCGGCGATCTGGTCACCATGAAGTGGTGGGACGACCTGTGGCTCAACGAATCGTTCGCCACCTTCGCCTCGGTGCTGTGCCAGGCCGAGGCCACCGAGTACACCAGCGCCTGGACCACCTTCGCGAACGTGGAGAAATCGTGGGCCTACCGGCAGGATCAGCTGCCGTCCACGCATCCGATCGCCGCCGATATCCCCGATCTGGCCGCGGTGGAGGTCAACTTCGACGGCATCACCTACGCCAAGGGCGCCAGTGTGCTGAAACAGCTGGTGGCCTATGTCGGGCTGGAACCGTTCCTCGCGGGTCTGCGCGCCTACTTCGCCGACCACGCCTACGGCAACGCCACCTTCGACGATCTGCTCGCGGCGCTGGAGAAGTCCTCCGGCCGGGATCTGTCCGGCTGGGGCACCCAATGGCTCAAGACCACCGGCCTCAATATCCTGCGGCCCGATTTCGAGGTGGACGCGGACGGCAACTTCTCCTCGTTCGCGGTGATCCAGGAGGGCGCCGCGCCCGGTGCCGGTGAACGCCGGGTGCACCGGCTGGCGATCGGCGTCTACGACGATCAAGGCGGCAAGCTGGTACGCACCCACCGGGTCGAACTCGATCTGGAGGCTGCCGAACGTACCGAGGTACCCGAACTCACCGGTGTTCCGCGCGGCAAGTTCATCCTGGTCAACGATGACGATCTGACCTACTGCTCGGTCCGGCTCGACTCCGGTTCGCTCGACGTCCTGGTGAACCGTATCGCCGACATCGCCGAACCGCTCCCCCGCACCCTGGCCTGGTCGGCCGCCTGGGAGATGACCCGGCAGGCCGAGTTCCGGGCCCGCGATTTCGTGGCCCTGGTGCAACGCGGGGTGGGCGCGGAATCCGAGATCGGGGTGGTCCAGCGCCTGCTCATGCAGGCCAATACCACCCTGCGCAGCTACGCCGATCCGGCCTGGGCCGAGGCCACCGGCTGGGCGGATTACGCGAACCGGCTGCTGGAGCTGGCCCGGGAGGCGGAATCGGGCTCGGACCACCAGCTGGCCTTCGTCAACGCGCTCACCGGCGCCAAGCTGTCCCCCTGGCATACCGAGGTGCTGCGCGAACTGCTCGACGGCGATCCGGGCGCGGTCGGGCTGGCCGGGCTCACCGTGGACACCGATCTGCGGTGGCGGGTGCTCACCGCGCTGGCCGCGGCCGGTGAGGTAGACGCCGACGGCACCGATACCCCCACCATCGACGGCGAGCTGCGCAACGACGAAACGGCCGCGGGCCGGCGCCAGGCCGCCACCGCCGCCACCGCGCGACCCATCGCCGAGGTGAAGGAATCGGCGTGGGCCACCGTGATGGAGGACGATTCGGTGCCCAACATCACGGCGCGCTCGATCGTCGGCGGATTCGCTCCCGCCGGGCAGGACTCCCTGCTGCGGCCGTATTCGGAGCGGTACTTCGCGGAGATCCCCGCGGTGTGGGAACGGCGTTCCAGCGAGGTCGCGCAGACCGTGGTGATCGGGCTCTACCCGTCCTGGGAGATCAGCGAGCAGGCCGTCGCCCGGGCCGATGAATTCCTCGCCGGTGACCACCCGCCCGCGCTGCGGCGTCTGGTGAGTGAGGGCAAGTCCGGGATCGAGCGCTCGCTGCGAGCCCGCGCCTTCGATATCTCCTGATCCGAGCAGCGAAACGGCGCGTCCGCCCCGAGGGGTGGACGCGCCGTTCTCGTCGGTAGCGAGCGCTCCCGGATCGCACCCCGGCCGGGGCGCGGTGTCAGCGGCCGATGGCCGCGGCCATCACCCGGACCGCGGAGACCAAGCCGTCGATCAGTTCGCCCTGCCGTAGCGAACTCAGCGCGGCGGTGACACCGAGCTGGCACACCCGGTCGTTGGCCCGTTCGGCCACATCACGGCCGGAACGAACCTCGACGGAGTGGTCGTTCGGGGAGACGGCGATGAGTACCGAACGTGCCGCCTCCGGGGTGGTCGGGAACAGCGCGTCGACCGTGGCGCCCGCGTCGGGACCCAGATCGCCGATGAAGACGTTGAACCGCACCTTGGTGGCCCGGGTCGCTTCGGTCAGCACGTTGTCCATGGCGAGCCGCTCGTTGTTGTCGAACGGGGCCTCCTTGAACACATCGCCGGCCTCGTGCACCCCGGAGACCCGGCCGCTGCTCATCAGCGCGTATCCGTGCGGCAGTTCGGACTCGACCACCGCGGGCCATTTAGTACTTGCCACTTGCCCGGCCTCCGATCAGCGCGCCCTTCGGGGCTTCCAGGGAATCGAACGCCACATGGGACCCATGCGACGACTCACCGGCATCATAGGAATGACCATGCCCGGTGACCTCATCGGTAGCACTCCACAGCACCGGCGCCGAGGTCCACTTCTTGCTCATATCGAAGTGGACCGGCTTCTCACCGGGCAGCGGCTTACCGATATACGACAAACCGGCGATTATGAGGTAGATCCCCAGCGGGATACCGGCGAACACCGCCACTGTCTCGAGAATGCTCACCGTCTTACGTTATCCGATGCTGTGTAGTAGTTGACAGGGGCCGTACCCCGGCGTGCCGCTCACACCCCATGATCGGCCGTTTCCGCCCGAGTGCGGTGCCCCCATCGTCGGCCATACCGCATCGCACCAGCATCACGACCGCAAATCACGCAACCTCTCGATGCCCGCACCAGGTCGGAGGCCGGCCCGATCCGAATGCGCCACTCCCCAGAGGTCAGCCCCCTCCCGGCGCCGAGTCCAGCGAGGCCCGCGCGCCGAAGGCGCGCCAATAAACCCAACCTTCACCAAGCGGTATTCATGAGGGAGTTGGCGGCCATCTCCAAGTAGTCCAGGAGCTGGCGGCGATGCTCGTCGTCGAGTGTCTCGGGTTCGATCTCCGCGACCGCGATACGCATGCACCGCAGCCACGCGTCCCGCTGTACCGGGCCGATCTGGAACGGCATATGGCGCATCCGCAGGCGCGGATGGCCGCGTTCGTCGGAATATGTGCGGGGGCCGCCCCAGTACTGCTCGAGGAACATCCGCAACCGGCGCTCCGCCGGGCCCAGATCTTCCTCCGGGTACATGGGGCGCAGGATCTCGTCGGCGGCGACCTCGCGGTAGAACACCGCGACCAGCCGGTGGAATGTCTCGTCTCCGCCGACCGCCTCGTAGAAGGAGTTCGCGGCCTGTTCGCTGGGCGCGGAGCCGGAAGCCGGGTTACCCGAAGTCATGAAACCTCTCGTGTTCGGTGGGGTGCGCCGTCCATTGTGCCCGCCGCACCGCACGGCCGCAGATTCCCCGCCGTCCACCGGCCGCGGACCGCACCGGGCCCACCGCCCGGGTGGCCCCCGGGCGTCGCTTCAGCGACAGTTAACCAGCCATTGTGCAAAATAACCGTGCGTTCCGGAACTTTCCGTGGTCAACTGGGTTCTGTCTCCAGGCGAGATACCACATGATCTTGAAACGCAGAATTTGGGGTCGACATGAAGCAACGGACCGGCGCCCGATCAACGGAGGCCTTACGCCACCGACAACTGAAGCCCGCCGACGTCCACGCTCGTGGGTCGGGGGCTCCTCCGTTGCAATTGCTGTCCGATCACGCGGTCAACAGGCATTCCGCCGATACCGCTACCGCTACCGATTCCGTTTTCTCCCCGAGCGACTCCGCTCCGACCGCCCCGCACTCGACCTGGCTCAAACGGCGCGTACTCCTGCTCAACGCCACCTATGAACCGCTCACCGCGCTCACCGCCCGCCGTGCGATAGTCCTGCTGGTCTGCGATAAAGCCGACGCGATTCACCACGACCCCACCGGCCCGGTACTGCATTCCGCCGGCTCCGCGGTCGCGATCCCCTCCGTCATCCGGCTGCGCACCTACGTGCGCGTCCCCTACCGCGCCCGCGTCCCGATGACCCGCGCCGCGCTCATGCAACGCGACCGCTACCGCTGCGGCTACTGCGGCGGAAAAGCCGAAACGATCGACCACGTCATCCCGCGCAGCCGCGGCGGCGAGCACAGCTGGGAAAACTGTGTCGCGAGCTGCGCACCCTGCAACCATCGCAAAGCCGACAAACTGCTGGCCGAACTGGGCTGGACGCTGCGATCCCCCCTCGTGTCCCCCAAGGGCCCGCACTGGCGGCTGCTGTCCACCGTCAACGAACTCGACCCCGTCTGGCTGCAGTACCTCGGCGAGGGTGCTGCGTAGTTCTGGAGTGGGCCCTTCGCGGAGGGGCGGGGTCTGTTCGCGAAAGGGCGTTCGGAGTCCGAGCCGCAAGCCCACCCTCTCACCCCGGCAAGCAAGCAGCGAAGCCGCGCCGGCCCATCAGTTCGGTGTGAGTGACAGCGCGCCGGCTCGGCGGCGGGCGACGGAGCCGTAGCGGGCGTCCAGGCGGAGCCAGGTGCGGCTGGCGCGGACTCGGACGAGTTCGCCGGATTGGATGCGGGCGGATTCGGTGCGGTCGCCGGAATGCGGGATGAAGTCCATGGCGGTGAGCGCGAAAACCACCCGCATGGGGACCTGGACCTGGTCACCGCCCGCTGAGACCGTCACCACGGTCTGGTCGAGCAGGGAGGCGGGTGGGCCGTGGCCGGAGCCGTGTTCCTTGGCCAGGTCCGCGCCGCGTTCGGCCAGTTCCACCAGGGTGCGGGCGGGTAGGTCGTCGATATGGGCGAATCCGCTGTCGGGGGGCAGGGCGCCGCGCCAGGCGGAGTCGACAGAGAAACCGAGGTCCGTGGGGCCCGGTGCGGACAGTCCGGCCAATACCGTGTCGGCCCCGACGGTGACATCGTCGACGCCGAGTTCGGCGCCGACGGTCCTGGTCGCCAGCGCTTCGAAGCCGGTGGCGATCCAGGCCGCCACCCGGCCTTCCCCGCGGCGGCGCAGCCGCACCACCACCGCCGGGTCCAGGCGTTGCGCGCGGGTGAGGAAGGTGGCCAGATTTTCGCGTTCTGCCGGGTCCGCGACGGTCAGGACCCGCTCTTCGGACATCACGATCGGCTCGGCACCGCCGGGTACGTCATCAGGCCATCCACTGCGCAAGGTAGTCCCGTTCGGGCCCACTGAGGCGGCGCAGGGACTGCGAATCGATATCGAAGGCCGCCAGCTGGGTGGTGGCGGTGACGGCCGCCGGGGTGCCGGGGGCGGAGCCGGCGGCGCGCACCTCGTAGGCGACCGTGAAATCGACGGCCCGCAACCGTTCGATCCACATGGCTATATCCAGTGGGGTGTCCTCGTGCCGCAGCTGGCCCCGGTATTTCACGTGCAGGTCGACCAGGACGCAGCCGTTGCGCAGGGCGACGGTGGGCCGGTCGTCTCCGAAAAGCCACGGGATCCGCGCCTCCTCCAGCAGGGTGACCATCCGGGCATGGTTCACGTGCTGGAAAACGTCCATATCCGACCAGCGCACATGCACCTGGGTATGGAAACGGCGGGCCTGGCCGGCCTGAGCCGGCCCGGTGGCCTCACCGTTGCGGGATACAGCGTTCGTCACCGTGGTACCTCCGATTGGGCGCCCACCCCACTCACCATGCTGCGCACCTGCCGCGCCGCAACCGACAGCGTGGCGAGATCGTGGGTTCCGGATTCGAACAGTTCCGCCAGCGCCGCGCGGGCGCGACCGAGCCGGGACTGATTCTTGGACTCCCAGTATGCAATCTTCTCGTCCGCGCTCTCCTCCGGGTCGCCGCCGGAGAGCACGTCGAGGGTGAGCGACCGCAGTGAGCTGTACATATCGTCGCGCAGCGCGAGCCGGGCGAGCGCGTGCCAGCGGTCGCCGCGTTCGAGGTGGCTCACGGCCTCGAGCAGCCAGTCGATCTTCAGGTGTTCGTTGAGGGCGTAGTAGAGGGCGCCGACCTCTTCGCCGGAGCGGTCGGTGATATCGGCGATATCGATGACATCGAGCAGCGGGAACAGATGCAGCAGCCCGAAGACCTCGGTGGCCAGATCCAGCGGCGCACCGTGTGCGACGAGATCGGCCGCGTGGTCGGTCAGAGTGGTCACATGATGGCCGCGGAGCCAGCCGGGCACCTGCGGTGCCAGTTCCCGGACGCCTTCGCGGTAGCGGTTGATCTCCGCGCCGACGGCGATGGGCTGGGGCCGGTTGGTGAGCAGCCAGCGCGAGGCCCGGTCCAGGGTGCGTTTCGTTTCCAGCTCGAGCTGGTCACGGACGCCGACCGAAGCGTCGGCGGCCCGGATACGCGCCCAGATGTCGTGCAACCCGAAGACCTCGGTGACCGCGGTGAACGCGCGCACGGTATCGGTGGCGGTCGCGCCGATCTCCTCGCCGAGCCGGAAGGTGTAGGTGACCCCGCCGTAGTCCACCACCTCGTTGGCGATCAGGGTCGTGACGATTTCGCGGCGCAGGCGGTGTTTCTTGATCGCCGCACCGAACCGCTCCCGCAGCGGCGTCGGGAAGTATTCGGGCAGCCGGGCCGCGAAGTAGGCGCTGTCGGGCAGATCACCGGCCAGCAGGTCGGCCTTGAGCGCGAGTTTCACATGGGCCAGCAGGTTGGCGAGTTCCGGCGACGCCAGCCCGCTGCCCTCCTCCAGACGGCGTTTGAGCACACTGTCGGTGGGCAGCGCCTCCAGTTCGCGATCGAGGCCGCGCCGGGTCTCCAGTTCCTCGATCAGGCGCCGATGCACATTGAGCATCCCGGCTGCCTCGGCCCGCGAAATTCCCATCACATAGTTCTGGGAGACGTTGTCCTCCAGCACCATCCGGGCGACCTCGTCGGTCATTTCGGCCAGCAGCGGATTGCGGTCGGCGAGTTCCAGTTCTCCCGCCGACACCACACCGTCGAGCAGGACCTTGATATTGACCTCGTGGTCCGAGCAGTCCACGCCCGCGGAGTTGTCCAGCGCGTCGGTGTTCATCTTGCCGCCGTTGCGGCAGAACTCGATCCGGCCCAGCGCGGTGACACCGAGGTTGCCGCCCTCCCCGATCACCTTCACCCGCAGCCGGTCCGCGTTCACCCGGACGGCATCGTTGGATTTGTCGCCCGCGTCCTCGTTGGTTTCGCTGCTCGCCTTGATGTAGGTGCCGATACCGCCGTTCCACAGCAGTTGTACGGGGGCGAGAAGAATGGCGCGGATCAATTCCGGCGGCGACAGCGACACCACGTCGTCGTCCAGTCCCAGGGCGGCCCGGGCCTGCGGGCTGATCGGCACCGATTTGACCGTGCGGTCGTAGACGCCGCCACCCGCGCTGATCAGCGACCGGTCGTAATCCGCCCAGCTCGACCGCGTCAACCCGAACAACCGCGCAC
>NZ_JBSFRU010000216.1:0-11290 GCF_053589395.1 Nocardia sp. NPDC003345 | reverse complement strand
GGCGACGAGATCCACACCTCCATGGAGGCGGGGCCCATGATCCGCAAGGCGGAGATGAAGACCCAGCGCTGGATCCTGGCCTACGAGGACTGGAACGTCGATACCGGAATCGCGACCGGTCTGCCGCACAAGGCGCAGATCGGCAAGGGTATGTGGGCCATGCCGGATCTCATGGCCGGGATGCTCGAGCAGAAGATCGGCCATCCGAAGGCCGGCGCGACCACGGCATGGGTGCCCTCGCCCACCGCCGCCACCCTGCACGCCACCCACTACCACCTGGTGGACGTGTTCAAGCGGCAGGCCGAGATCGCCAAGGGTGGTGCGCGCGCGAGCGTCGACGACATCCTGCAGATTCCGCTGGCGGCCCGGACGAACTGGACCGACGAAGAGAAGCAGCAGGAGCTGGACAACAACTCGCAGTCCATCCTCGGCTACGTGGTGCGCTGGATCGACCAGGGGGTCGGATGTTCCAAGGTGCCCGACATCTCCGATATCGCGCTCATGGAAGACCGCGCCACTCTGCGCATCTCCAGCCAGCTCATGGCCAACTGGCTGCGCCACGGTGTGGTGACCGCCGATGAGGTGGTGGCCAGCCTGGAGCGGATGGCCCCCGTGGTCGACCGGCAGAACGCCGGGGACGCCGCCTACCGCCCGATGGCGCCCGATTTCGCCGGTAGCGTGGCATTCCAGGCGGCCAAGGAGCTGATCCTGGAGGGCACCGCGCAGCCCAACGGTTACACCGAGCCGATCCTGCACCGCCGTCGCCGTGAGGCCAAGGCGCTGGCGGCCAAGAACGGCTCCTGACCGTCAGGTGATCGACCAGCAGCCCCCGGCCCGCATCGAGCGGGCCGGGGGCTGCGTTCGTTCCTGCCGCCGGCCCGGTCACGCGAGGCCGTGGAATGCCGGACCGGGCCGTCGTGGTTGCTCCCGGTATGAAGGTGTTGATCGTGTACGCGCACCCGGAACCCGATTCGCTGACCGGGGCACTGAAAGATGTGGCCGTCGACCAGTTGCGGGCCGACGGCCACGAGGTCCGGGTCAGTGATCTCTACGCCATGGGCTGGAAGGCGCACGCCGACGCGGCGGATTTCGGTGATGTGGCGGAAACGAACTTCATGCTCGCCTCCGGTGCGGCCTACGACAACGGCACACTCGCCGCCGATATCCGGGCCGAGCAGGAGAAACTGTTGTGGGCGGATACCGTCCTGCTGCACTTCCCGCTCTGGTGGTTCTCCATGCCCGCGATTCTGAAGGGCTGGGTCGATCGGGTGTTCACCTGCGGATTCGCCTACGGCGCGGGCGGAACGGCGATACCGCGCTACGGTGACGGCGTGCTGGCGGGCCGCCGGGCGATGCTGGTGGTCGCGATCGGCGGGCGCGAACCGGCCTACTCCGAGCGCGGAATCAACGGCCCCCTCGACGATCTGCTGTTCCCCATCCACCACGGCATCCTGTACTACCCGGGCATGGATGTGCTCGAGCCGTTCGTCGTGCACGGTGCGATCGGCGTGGACGACGAGAGATTCGCGGAGATCTCCACCGATTTCCGGAAGCGGGTCGGTGCGCTGGACCGGCTCGAACCGATCGCCTACCGGCGGCAGGCCGGCGGTGACTACGATCGCCGGCTCCGGCTCGAACCGGGCCGCGAGAGGGCGGGGTCGACCGGTTTCGGACTACATATCGGCTCGTGACCGGTGTACCGAGGGCCCGCGGGTGATCGGTTGCGGCACCGCGGTTGCCGAGGTGTTGCGGTGTCGCCGAGCCGGGAGGTCGCGGGCACACTCTGCCGGGGCCTGCCACGACCGCGGTGATGCGTGATGTACCCGCGTTGTCACTGCGGTCACTCCAGGTCCGGGATACGGTCCCCCGGGCTGCGTGCGCAACCGCGTGGGGCTAGCTTGTTCGGGAAGCGACAGTCGTACTTGGGGTTCGAGGTATTCGGCCCCGCCCGATGGAGGAAACCTTGCGCGTCCTGCTGGTCGCCAGTGCTTTCAACAGTCTCACCCAGCGCGTCCACACCGAACTGCGCCGCCTCGGACATACGGTCGGGGTGGAGCTGGCGCTCGGCGACGATCTGCTGCGGGCCCGGGTGGCCCGGTTCCGGCCGGAGCTGATCCTGGCGCCGATGCTCACCACCGCGATTCCCGAGGACATCTGGACCGAATACACGGTGCTGATAGTGCATCCCGGCCCGATGGGCGACCGCGGCCCGTCCTCGCTCGACTGGGCGATCGCGACCGGGGCGCGGGAGTGGGGCGTCACGGTATTGCAGGCCGTCGAGGAGATGGACGCCGGTCCGATCTGGGCCTCGGTACCGTTCCCGGTGGCCCTCTGCGGAAAGAGCGAGCTCTACCGCAACGAGGTATCCGATGCCGCCGTCGCGGCGGTGCTGCTGGCGGTGCGGCGATTCGCCGACGGCACCGTGGATCCCGAACCCCTGGACTACGCCCGCGCGGACGTACGAGGACGGTTGCGGCCGTATCACTCCCAGGAGAACCGGCGCATCGACTGGTCGGCCGACGATACCGAGACGGTCCTGCGCAAACTGCGCGCGGCCGATTCGCAGCCGGGTGTGCTCGACGAACTGTTCGGCCGGGAATACTTCCTGCACGGCGGCCATTACGAAGATCGGTTGCGCGGGGCACCCGGCGCGGTGCTCGCGACCCGCGACGGCGCCATCTGCCGGGCCACGGTGGACGGGGCGGTCTGGTTGCCGCAGTTGCGCGCCCGGCGCGTTCCGGGCGGCCCGAAGACCTTCAAACGTCCTGCCGTGGACGCGCTCGGCGCGGACCTGCCCGGTGATATCGCGGAGAACCCCGTGCCGCCGGCCGAGGCCGCGATGCGCGATACCTGGTCGGAATTGCGCTATCACGAACAGGGTTCGGTGGGGTACCTCGAATTCGCGTTCGCCGGTGGTGCGATGAGCACGGCGCAGTGCCGGCGCCTGCTCGCGGCGTATCGGCAGGCCTGCGACCGCCCGATCCGGGCGCTCGTACTGGGACCGGACCGGGATTTCTTCTCCAACGGAATCCATCTCGACGTCATCGAAGCGGCCGACGATCCCGCCGAGGAGTCCTGGCGCAATATCAACGCGATGAACGACCTGGTCGAGGCGATCCTGACCACAACCGACATCCTGGTCATCTCGGCGCTCGCCGGTAACGCCGCCGCCGGAGGTGTGATGCTGGCGCTGGCCGCCGACGAGGTGTGGTGCCGGGAGTCGGTGGTGCTCAATCCGCACTACCGGCTGATGGGCCTGTACGGCTCCGAATACTGGACCTACTCGCTGCCGCGCCGGGTCGGGACCGCCGAGGCCGCGCGGCTGACGCGGGACCCGCTGCCCGTCGGCGCGGCCGAGGCCGGGGAGATCGGGCTGGTGGACCGGGTCGTACCGGGCGCCACCCAGCGGTTCCGGGAGTGGGTCCGGCGGGAGGCGGCCGCGCTGGCCGACGCGCCCGAACTGGCCGAGCGGCTGACCGCGAAGAAACAGCGCCGCGAGGCGGACGAATCGGTCAAACCGCTGGCCCGGTACCGGGCCGAGGAGCTGGCGCAGATGCGCCGGAACTTCTTCGACGAGGGCGAGGCGTACCACGGATTGCGGCGGAACTTCGTCTACAACGTGGCGCCGCCCGCCACCCCGGCGTACCTGCTGACGTGAATCCGGCACTCGGGCCGGTAGCTCAGTTGTGACATCAAGTGGCGGTCGCGGGCCCACCTGGGGTGAAATTTTTACGCCGCAGCCCGGTGCGGGCGCGTCGAACTATGGTCCACGAGGCCTTGGTTCGGAAATCGACGACTACAGCGGAGTAGAGACGTGCTACACCTCGAGCACTTCAGCAACGGCTGGGTGACTCCTGTCCTGGCCTTTTTCATCTCGTTCGTCGGGTCGGTGCTGGGCCTGCGGTGCGCGGTCCGGGCCCGGACCGCCCGTCCCGCCATCGGCTGGCTCGTCGCGGCGGCGGTCGCGCTCGGCGGCGCGGGCATCTGGGTCATGCACTTCACGGCCATGCTCGGGTTCACGATCGACGGGACCAGCATCCGGTACGACATGCCCATGACCCTGCTCAGCGCGGCCATCGCGATCGTGGTGGTGCTGGCCGGGCTGGCCATCGTGGTACGCGGGCACCGCGAGGCGGTGGCACTGCCGCTGGGCGGCGCGGTCACCGGCCTGGGGGTGGCGGCCATGCACTATCTGGGAATGGCCGCGATGAACAGTGGGGCGTCGATGGAGTACGGCGTCGGGCTGGTGCTGCTGTCCCTGGTGATCGCGGTCGTGGCCGCGACGGCCGCGCTGTGGTTCATGCTGCATGTCCAGGGCTGGGGTAACACCGTCGGCGCCGGGCTGATCATGGCCGTCGCGGTCTGCGGGATGCACTACACCGGAATGGCGGCCATGAGCGCGCACCACGGCGAGCACCACGGGACACCGGAGGGCGTGGCGCCCGTCGAACTGCTCACGCCGCTGCTCACCACGGTCGCGCTGGTCGTGGTCGGGCTCGTAGTGCTGGTCGGTGTCGCCGAACTCGAGGTCCGCAGTATCGCGGTCGCGGGGCCCGCGCGGGAATCCGAGGATGTCGGAACCCTGACCACCGATCCGGCGACCCTGGCGCTGAGTGGCCGGCAGTGGCCGCGCCAGCCGCTGGACTGACACCGGCCCGGCTGTCGTACTCGGGACACCGGCCGCGGTCCCGTGTTGCCGGAGCGGCGGGCCACGCCCTAGTCTGGGCGGTCGTATCTGCAAGCCGAAGTGAGGAACAGCTCGAATGGGTAGTACCGCGCTCGATATCGCCGCGCTGATCGTGCAGCGAGCCGGAGAGTTCTGGAATTGGGTGGCCACCGGGTCGGCGGGATTCCCGCCGCTGTGAGCCGCTGAACGACCGTTTCCGGAGCCCGGGCCCCCGGTGGGGCGCCCGGGCTCCGTCGTATCCGGGTGACGGATTCAGGAGCCGACGACGGATTGTTGATCGGCCGGGGGCGCGTAGGCCGTCCCGTCGATGCGCAGAACCATGAAACCGTTGTCCGAGCAGGTGACGTAGAGATCGTTGCCGCGCCATTCCGGCGGTGACATACACCAGTCGGTGGAGACATCGCCGAAGGCGAGCTTGCCGGCCCGTGAGCTCAGCGCCTGGGACGGATCGAACTGCCCTTCCAGAACCGCCCGGGCCGCGCTGGGCGCCGTCATGGCCGGGATGCCGAGCAACGAGGCCAGCGCGTGTGGTGAGTTCACCAGTTCCAGGTTCCGGCCGGTCCGGGCCGGTGGATTGAAATAGGCGATTTCGCGGATGGCGCCCGGGTCGCGGATATCGAACACCCGGATTCCCGAGGACACCCATCCGCAGGCCAGCGCCGTCGGATTCGCGGGCCGGTCGGCCGTGCAGTAGTGGGATTCGTAGGCGAAGATGGATCCGCCCATCGACGAGCCGATATTGCTGTCCAGGTGCTGGGGCAGGTTGATCTCCAGTTTGATCTTCGCCACCACCCGCGGGTCCGCGTCCTCGGAGACGTCGATGAGTTTCACCCCGCCGGATCCGCCCTCGTCGACGGTATAGATATGCGGCCGCCCGTCGTAGGTGACCGGGATGCTGTGCTGGGTGGCCCAGCCGTCCGACCAGAACATCCGCCCGAGGTGGTGCACCTGCGGGTCGGGTTCGCGACGCTGAACCGCGCCGACATCGAGAACGGTGACCCCGCTGAGTGCCGACAGGTACAGGCGGGTGCCGTCCGGGCTCACCCCGAAGCCGTGTGCGGTGAGACCGGTGAGACCCTGCCAGATCACCCGCGGGTTCGCGGGATCGGTGAGATCGATTGCGCTCAGGAAGCCGGGGGTGATTCCGGAGGCCCAGTAGGTGTTGCCGTCGGGGGAGAAGCCACCTTCGTGGGTGGTGATCGGCAGCGGCATCCCGAGATTCGTGCCGGGACCCGGGTTGAGCAGCCGGGGATGGGCGCAGTCGGATACATCGTAGACCGAGAGGTAGCCGGCCCCGACGAGCAGCGGCACCCCGGTTCCCACCAGCAATTTGCGCCGGGTGTTGACCTTCAGGCTCTCCCACGTCCCGGCGACCATGGCCGGTTCGTTCAGAGTCACCGTCGGCCGGGGGTTCGCCGGATCGGAGACGTCGAGGACCTGTACACCCCCGTTCTGATGCAGGAGATTACCGGGGAAGAACGTCCCCATATAGGCGCAGTGCTCGAAGCTGGTGGAGGTGATGCCCGCTCCGCGCCCCGGGAACCGGCCGACCATGGACATATTGCACCGGTAGCCGTGGGTGCTGCGTCCGCTGTCGCGGTCGGCCGCCGGAACATCGCCCTGCAACCCGGTTTCGGGGAGCGAACCGGGACCACACGCGGCGCGGGGGACCGAGGTTCGACCCACGTCGAGGAATTCCCGGACCTGATCGTGGATATCGGATTGCAGGTCCGCGCCGGCGCTACCGGGCAGCAGGACCGCGACCACCGCGACGACCGCGCCGAGGACCGAAGCCCTCGTGCGGCGCAGTGCTCCGAAGGGACGCTCCATTGCATCCTCGTACTTCCCGGACTGTCTCGCCCGACCCGGCCGGGACGAGTTCGGTACACGGTCCCGGAATTGTCCAGTGATGGTAGCGATCCGGGAAACGCCCGGTCCGGGTTTTCGGGAAGGTTCGAGGTCAGCGCTGCGCGCCGAGCAGACCCTCGCAGGTCTCCAGTAGCCGTCCGCGAAGCACCGCGGCCCGCTCGGCGATATCGGCCTGCGCGCGGACATATTCGGCGCGGCCCGCCGGAGTTTCGATCGGCACGGGCTCGTAGCCGTAGTCCCGGAGGTCGTAGGGGCTGGCCCGCATATCGAGTTCGCGGGCGGCGCGGGCCAGACCGAAACAGTCCAGTACCAGATCCGAGGACACCAGCGGTGTCAGTTTGAAGCTCCACTTGTAGAGGTCCATATTCGCGTGCAGGCAGCCCGGCTGCTCGCTGTCGCGCTGGCCGTCGCGGGTGAGCGGCCGGTGGTTACGCGGGACGGCCGATTCGGTGAAGAAACGGAAAGCGTCGAAATGCGTGCAGCGCACCGGCATCGACTCGACGACGGCGTCGGTGCCGTCGGCGCCGAGCCGCAGCGGTACCGCGTCGTGGCGGACCTCGCGGGCGCGGTACACCATCGCCCACTCGTGCAACCCGAAACACGAGAGGGCGGGCGGGCGGGCGGCGGTCGCCCGCAACAGGCCGGCGATATAGCCGAGGGTGCCGGCGCGGGCACGCAGGAATCCGGGGTCGGCGGTGACCGCGGGACGCGGCTGGTCCGCACCGGGCCCGGCCCGCCGGTAACCCCGCAGCCCGAGGTATTCGGGGGCGTCGGCCAGGACGACACCGAAGCCGGGATGCCAGCGGCGCAACTGTGCCGGTTTGTGGCCGTAATAGGTGAACAGGAAATCGAGCACCGGATGCTTCGCGCCTGCCGCGCGCCGCCGCAGATGGTCCCCGGCCAGGCTGTCGGCCCGGGCCCGATGAGCGGCGGCCCGGCCGCGCCATTCGGTCTCGCTGAGCACCGTGCCCGTGACCGCCGCGGTCATTCGGCCACCCGGTGGGTGGTGTCGCGGACGGTACCCACGAACTCCTCGACGAGATCCTCGAGCGCGACGATCCCCGCCGTGTTACCCCGGGCGTCCACCACCCGGCCCAGATGGCTGCTGGTCCGCCGGAGCCGCGCCAGCGCCTCGTAGAGGGTGGTCCCGAGCAACACGGTCGGCAGCGGCCGGATATCGCTGCGCGGGATCTCGGTGTTCGGGCCCGCGTTCTCGTCCGAGACCTTGTCCAGCACATCCTTGACGTGCAGATAGCCCACCAGTGAACCGTCTTCGGCGCGGACCGGATACCGGGAGAAGCCGGTTTCGGCGACCGCGGTCTCCATATCGCCGAGGGTGGTGCCGCCGCTTCGCAACGGCACGGTGCGGGCCCGATCGAGTGGCACCATGACCTCGGCCACGAACCGCTCCCCGGTACCCAGGGCCTGGGTGAGGCGGCGATGTTCCTCCTCGTCCAGCAGACCCTCCGAACGCGATTCGCCGATCATCTCGGCGAGTTCGTCACTGGAGACGGTGGCCTCCAATTCGTCCTTGGGCTCGATGCGCAACATTCGCAGGGTGAGGTTGGCGGCGAAGTTGTAGATCGCGATCAGCGGCCGGGCGATCCGCAACCACACCAGATGCAGCGGCACCAGCAGCAGCGCACTGCGTTCGGGCCCGGCCAGCGCGATGTTCTTCGGGATCATCTCACCCAGCAGGATGTGCAGGATCACCACGATCGTGAGCGCCAGGACGAACGACACCGGATGCAGCAGCGCCTCCGGCAGCCCGATCAGCTCGAACGGCTGCTCCAGCAGATGGGCCACCGCCGGTTCGCCGACGCGGCCCAGCAGGATCGAGCAGATGGTGATGCCCAGCTGGGCGGCGGCCAGCATCATGGACAGGTTCTGACCGGCCCGGATCACGGTGTCGGCATTTCGTTTACCTTGGGCGGCCAGTGCCTCGAGCCGGTCGCGGCGCGCCGAGATCAGCGCGAATTCCGCGGCGACGAAGAAGGCGTTGCCGGCCAGCAGCAGTACCGTGAAGGCGACGGCGAGCAGATCACCCATGACGCGACTCCACTCCGGAGGGCCGGTGTTCGCGGCGCACCACGGCGTCGGCGTCCACCGGTACCAGGCGGATCCGGTCCACTCGGCGCCCGTCCATCCGCTCGACGCGGGCCAGCCAGCCGCCGGGACCGTCGACGCGGTTGCGGTCATGGCCGCGGCGCTGGGGGAGTACCACGATATCGCCGGTCACCGGAATGCGGCCGAGCCGGGCCAGCACCAGGCCGCCGAGGGTTTCGTAATCGCCCTCCGGCGCGAGATAACCGGTGGCGCGATAGATCTCGTCGATACGCAGCAGGCCGGAGCAGTCCCAGCCGTCGGAGACCCGGCGGACGTCACGTTCCTCCTCGTCGTGTTCGTCGCGGACATCGCCGAGGATCTCCTCGATGATGTCCTCCATCGTGACCAGGCCGGCGGTGCCGCCGTATTCGTCGACGACCAGCGCGACCTGCATTCCGTCGGCGCGGACGCGTTCGAGTACTTCGTCCCCGTCCAGACTGGCCGGGACCACCGGAACGGGCTGCGCGATCCGGTCCAGCCCGACACCGCCGCGGGTCGGCGCGGGATGGGTGAACGCCTGTTTGACGTGTACCACCCCGAGGGTGTTGTCGAGGTCGCCGTCGATCACCGGGAACCGGGAGAACCCGGTGCGGGCGGCCGCCTCGAGCAGATCGGCGATGGTGGCCGTGCGGTCCAGCGATTCGATCTTGACCCGGGGAGTCATGAGCTCCTCGGCGCTGCGCGCGCCGAACTGCAGGGAGCGGTCCAGGATCTGGGCGGTGCGCTGGTCGAGCGCGCCGTGCCGGGCCGAGGTGCGCACCAGCGAGCCCAGTTCCTGCGGTGAGCGCGCGGAGCGCAGTTCCTCGGCCGGCTCCACTCCGAACCGGCGGACCGCCCAGTTGGCGGAGCCGTTGAGGAATTGGATCATCGGCTTGAACACCGTCGAGAACGCCACCATCGGACCCGCGGTGGCGCGTGCGGTCGCCATGGGCGCGGCGATGGCGATGTTCTTGGGAACCAGTTCGCCGTAGATCATCGACAGCGAGGTCGCCAGGATCAGTGCCAGGACCAGGGCGATACCGATGGCCGCGGAATCCGGTATGCCGACCAGTGTGAACAGCGGGTGCAGCAGCCGGGCCAGCACCGGTTCGGCGATATAACCGGTGATCAGGGTGGTGATGGTGATGCCGAGCTGGGCCCCGGAGAGCTGGAACGACAGTGTGCGGTGTGCCTGGCGGACGGCGCGAGCCCGGACGTCGCCGTCGCGGGCCTGCGCCTCGACGGTGCTGCGTTCCAGGGCGGTCAGCGAGAACTCGGCGGCGACGAACAGGGCGGTACCCGCGGTGAGCGCCACGAAGCCGGCCAAACTGAGGATGGTGAGCAGAACGGCCATTTCACCACCACCCGGCGGGGATCACAGCGGAGAACGCTCGATCGGCGGGCGGTGCGGGCAGGGCCGGAGGGGGAGGGACGCCGGGTCTGTCACCCGGCTCGATAGATGAGCCCTCCTGAGTGGCGCCCTCGGACGCGGGTGACAACTGGTTCCTTTCGTCCTGATCGATTCGGCAGCCGACGGGGTCGGCGGTCCTCATGCTACCGGCCCGGGCACCCGGGTGCATGGGCCGGTAGCCGGTGCGGCGCCCGGACGAACGGACCCGCGGCGGATCGTCCGGGTCTCACCAGCCGCCGGGCAGCGGGCGGCCCTCGGCGAATCCGGCGGCCGATTGCACACCCAGCACCGCGCGCTGGTGGAACTCGCCGAGTGTGCGGGCGCCCGCGTAGGTGCAGGCGCTGCGGACGCCGGCGCAGATGTGATCGATGAGATCCTCGACGCCGGGTCGTTCCGGGTCCAGCAGCATGCGCGAGCTGGAGATGCCTTCCTCGAAGAGTGCCTTGCGGGCCCGGTCGTAGCCGCGGTCGGCGGCCGTACGCGCGGCGACGGCGCGCTTGGAGGCCATGCCGAAACTTTCCTTGTAGGCGTTGCCGTCCCGGTCCACCCGGAGATCACCGGGCGACTCGTAGGTGCCGGCGAACCAGGAGCCGATCATCACATTGGAGGCCCCCGCCGCGAGGGCCAACGCGACATCGCGCGGATGCCGGACACCGCCGTCGGCCCAGACGTGGGCGCCCAGTTCGGCCGCCGCCGCGGCACATTCGGCCACCGCGGAGAACTGCGGCCGGCCGACGCCGGTCATCATCCGGGTGGTGCACATCGCGCCCGGCCCCACACCGACCTTGACGATATCGGCGCCCGCGGCGATCAGATCGCGGGTGCCCGCGGCGGAGACGGTGTTCCCGGCCACCAGCGGGACGCCCAGGCCCAGATCGCGGATGGCTCGCAGGGTCTCCAGCATCTTCACCTGGTGCCCGTGCGCGGTGTCCACGACCAGCACATCGGCGCCGGCGTCGACCAGTGCCTTGGCCTTGGCCGGAACATCGCCGTTGATGCCGACCGCGGCGGCCACCCGCAACTGCCCCTCCGCGTCCACTGCCGGGGTGTAGATACCGTGGCGCACCGCGCCGGTGCGCGTCAGAACCCCGGCGAGGGTGCCGTCCGGATCCAGCAGTACGGCGAGCCCGGAATGGGCGGACTCCAGCCGGTCGAAGATCTCGGCGGGCGCGGCGGTCGCGGGGGCGGTCACGAAATCGGTATCGGCAACCTCGTGCAATCTGGCGAATCGGTCCACA
>NZ_JBSFRU010000215.1:0-11298 GCF_053589395.1 Nocardia sp. NPDC003345 | reverse complement strand
CGCCCGGGTCCGTGCCGACCACACTCCCGCCCAGGGCTACTGTCCGCTCGTCCGGGCTCGAATTGATATGTCAACGGGAACGAGAGTTCGCCCTGGCGCCAGGTATCGGGGAACGCTGCCGGATCCAGGCCGCCGGCGCCGTCGTTGACCACCGTTTCGGTGGTGAAGTCGAGCTGATGGGGGTCTCGGCGGCGGGCGGACTTCCACCAGGTGTCGAAATGACGCACGGAGACGATATCGGCGGGGACCCGGCGGTCGTAGAACTCGAACAGCACCTCGTCGTCGACCATGATGTCGCGCCGGCGGGCCCGGTGTTCGAGATCGGCGATATCGTCGAGCAGCGCGCGATTGCGGTGGAAGAAATCGTGCCGGGTCTGCCATTCGCCCTGCACCAGCGCATGCCGCAGGAACAGCTCGCGCGAGGTCTCCGCATCGATGGCGCCGTAGTCGACCGGGCGCCCGGTCACCAGCGGGACGCCGTAGAGCGTCACCCGCTCGTAGGCGCGGGCGGCACCGCGCTTGGCCGACCAGTGCGGCTCGGAATACACGCGTTTGACCAGATCGCCGGCCAGGCGTTCGGCCCATTCCGGTTCCACCCGGGCCGCCATCCGGCCCCAGAGCCGCGAGGTCTCCACCAGTTCGGCCGCCATCACCCAGCGGGGCGGTTTCTTGGCCAGGGCCGAACCCGGGAAGATCATGAACTTCGCGTTGCGCGCCCCGAGGAACTCACGAGATTCGGCCTCCCGGACCCCGATATGCGACAGCATGCCCGAAAGCAGCGCCTGGTGGATGGAGGTGGCGTCCCAGGGGTCGGTATCGGGTGTCATCTCCTCGACCGGCCGGGGACCGGATTCGCGAGCCGCCGCCCGGGCACCGTCGCCGGAGGCACGCGCCGGCCTCCGGCCACGTCGCCGACGCGTGGCACGCGGCTCGTCGTCCCGGCCGTCGCCGGCCGCGGCGTTGCCCGGGCCGCCGTCGTGCAGCGACCAGCCCATGCCCTTCGTGATGGTGCGCAATTGACCGTAGAGGTCCTGCCATTCGCGAATCCGCAGATAGTGCAGGAATTCCTCCCGGCACATCCGCCGGAATCGGTTGGCCGACAGCGTCCGCCGCTGTCCGGACAGGTACTCCCACAACCGCAGATAGGCCAGGAAATCCGAGTTGGGCACCACGAACCGCGCGTGCCGGGCGTCGGCGGCCTGCTGCTGATCCGCCGGCCGTTCCCGGACGTCCTGGATCGACAGTGCGGCCACGATCACCAGCACATCGGCCAGGCATCCGGTGCGGTGCGCCTCGACCAGCATCCGTCCCATCCGCGGATCCACGGGCAGCCGGGCCATCTCCCGGCCCGTCGGGGTGAGGACCGGGGACTCGGCGTCGCGCGCTGCGCGGTCGCGCCCGCCGAGCGCGCCCAACTCCTCGAGCAGCGCGACACCGTCGCGGACGGCCCGGTTGTCCGGGGCCTCGACGAAGGGAAATCGCTCGATATCGCCCAGCCCCAGCGCGGTCATCTGCAGGATGACCGCCGCGAGGTTGGTGCGCAGGATCTCGGGATCGGTGAACACCGGACGGGACTCGAAATCCTCCTCGGAGTAGAGGCGGATACAGATACCGTCCGCCACGCGTCCACACCGGCCGGACCGCTGCCGCGCCGAGGCCTGGGAGATCGGTTCGATCGGCAGCCGCTGGACTTTCGTCCGCATCGAGTACCGGGAGATCCGGGCCGTACCGGGATCGACGACGTAGCGGATACCCGGCACGGTGAGCGAGGTCTCGGCGACATTGGTCGCCAGGACCACCCGGCGTCCGGTATGCGGCGCGAAGACGCGGTGCTGTTCGGCGGCGGAGAGGCGCGCGTACAGCGGCAGGATCTCGGTACGCGCCAGTTTCAGATCCTTCAGGGCGTCGGCGGTATCGCGGATCTCCCGTTCGCCGGACAGGAAGACCAGGACATCGCCGTCGCCCGCCGCGAACAGCTCGGTCACCGCCGCGCAGATGGCGTCCACCGGATCCCGGTCCACCACCTGGTCGTCCTCGTCGTCGTCCGCGGCGGGCACCGGCAGGGCCAGCGGGCGGTAGCGGAGTTCGACAGGGTAGGACCGGCCCGACACCTCGACGATCGGCGCCGGTTCGCCCGCCGCGTCGGCGAAATGCCGCGCGAAGAGCTCCGGATCGATGGTCGCGGAGGTGATGACGATCTTGAGGTCCGGCCGCCGCGGCAGCAGCTGCTTCAGGTACCCGAGCAGGAAGTCGATATTGAGGCTGCGTTCGTGCGCCTCGTCGATGATGATCGTGTCGTAGGCGCGCAGCAGCCGGTCGCGCTGGATCTCCGCCAGGAGGATCCCGTCGGTCATCAGTTTGACCAGGGTGTGCTCGGCGGCATGGTCGGTGAACCGCACGGTATAACCGACCGCGTCGCCCAGTTCGGTGTCCAGCTCGCTGGCGATCCGTTCCGCGACGGTGCGCGCGGCCAGGCGGCGCGGCTGGGTGTGGCCGATCGCGCCGCGGATACCCCGCCCCAGTTCGAGGCAGATCTTGGGGATCTGGGTGGTTTTGCCCGACCCGGTCTCGCCGGCCACGATCACCACCTGATGGGCCGCGATGGCCGCGGCGATATCGTCGCGCCGGCCCGTTACCGGTAACTGCTCGGGGTAGGTGATCGCCGGCACCGCGGCACGGCGCGCCGCGATACGGGACTCGGCGGCGCTGATCTCGGATTCGAGCCGGGTCAGATCGCCACCGCGGCCTCGATCCAGCTGCCGGCCGAGCCGGTGTTCGTCGCGGAGGGTGAGAGAGGCCAGCCGGTTGCGGAGCTCCCGGTGGGTGACTGCGGTCCTGGTCATTGCGTCGACCAGCCTAACGAAAGCCGGACGTCTCCCGGGTTCCGGCCCGGACCGTGCCGGGCGGCCGAATGCGGCGCGAGGCCCCGGATCGGTGATCTCCCGGGCCGCGGGACTCGGTGCCGTGCCGGCCGCACCGGCGGGTGGCATGCCCCGCGCATCCGAAGGCGAGCGAAGCGGCGGCGGCCCGAATGGACCCGTGCGAGGATGGTGGGGTTGCGTTGGTCTGCGAAAGGCGCTGTGGCATGGTCGATTTCGATGTGAACCAGGCGGCGGTGCGGGCGCTGGTGGCGGCGTCCTTCGTGGTCGCGGCCGTGGTGGTGCTGGCCCGCGTCGGAGCAGCGCGACCGGCGCCGGCCGCGGCGCGCACCGGTGGTGCGGTGTGCGCGGAAAGCGGCGGAGATCACGAATCCGATGCGGCCCATCTCCTGATGTGCGCGGTGATGGTGGTCATGCTGCTGTTCCCGCGCGGATTGAACGCGCACGCGGTACAGGGTGTGCTGTTGGCGATGGTCCTGGTGTTCACCGTGCTGCTGCTGGACCGGGCGGCCCGGTGGCGCCGGATGCGCGAACCCGGGTCCCGGATCGCGGCCCTGGGGTATCACCTGGTCGCCGCGGCGGTGATGCTGGCGGCCATGTCCGGGCACTCCGGAGCGGGCCACGACGCGGCGCCGGCTTCGGGCGGGCTGCTGATCTTCGCCGCCGTATTCCTGATCGACGCGGTGATCGTGGTCGCGACGGCCCGTGGCGGCCGCGGATGGCCCGCTCATCCCGCCGCACGCGGCGGGCTGCCGGTCGCGATACTGCCGCATCTGGTGATGGACCTGGGGATGGCCTATATGGTGTTCGCCGCGGTCGCGGGCTGAATCCACCCGGAACCCGGTGCCCGCCCGCGGTGCACCGTAGAGATCCGCACCTCACGCGGGCCGAGCGCGTCGCGCAGTAACTCGGCCACCGTGGTGGCGCTGTCGGCCGCCGCTCCGCAGGTGAAGACATCGACGAAGATATCGCCGGATTCCGGATAGGTATGCAGCGAGGCGTGGGATTCGGCCAGCAGCGCCAGCACCGTCACGCCGTGCGGCTCGAACCGTTTACCCACCATCTCGCACAGCGTGACGCCCGCGCCCGCCAGTGCTGTCCGCAGCGCCGATTCCAGACGTGCGAGGTCGTCGCACAACGCGCTGTCCACACCGCCGAATTCGGCCAGCACATGCCGGCCGGAGAATTCCGCTGTCACGCCCCACCCTCGCTCATCGCTGTACCGCTCATCCCGAGATCACCGTGACTTCGTCGAATACCACCTCGCCGGCCGCATCGGATTCGGCGAGATCCACGGTCGCCAGTATGGCCCACCCGTGGTCGCCCGCCGGATCGTCGAGGACCTGGCGTACCTGCCAGAAACCGGGCCGCGCTTGCACCCGGAACAGTTGCGGTCCGCGGGCGTCGGGTCCGGTGCCGATCGCGTCGTACTCGTCGAAGTACGGGGCGAGGTCGGCTTCCCAGGCGGGGCCCGGCGACAGCTCCGACAGATCGTCCCAGCGCCGCCGGGCGGCCAGCTCCACCCGCCGGAACAGCGCGTTGCGCACGGTGACCCGGAACGCTCGCTCGTTCGCGGTGATCGGCCGCACCGCCTCGGCGCCGAAGGCCACCTGCTCCTGATCGGTTTCCGCGCCGGCGCCGGTGAGCTGCTCCCATTCGTCGAGCAGGCTGGAATCGACCTGCCGGACCAATTCACCGAGCCATTCGGTGAGATCGTCGAGCTCCTCGGTGCGGGCCGATTCGGGCACGGTGCGCCGCAGTGCCCGATAGGCGTCGGCGAGGTAGCGCAGTACCACGCCCTCGGAGCGGGCCAGTTCGTAGTAGGCGATCAGCTCGGTGAACGTCATCGCCCGTTCGACCATATCGCGGACCACCGATTTCGGGGCCGGTGCGAACTCCGACAACCACGGGTGCCCCGCGCGGTAGGTCTCGTAGGCACCCTCGATCAGCTCTGCCAGCGGTTTCGGCCAGGTGATCTCCTCGAGCCGCTCCATCCGCTCGTCGTAGTCGATACCCTCGGCCTTCATCTCGGCGACGGCCTCGCCGCGGGCCTTGTGCTGCTGGGCCATCAGCAGTTGCCGGGGATCCTCGAGCGTCGCCTCGACCAGTGACACCATATCGAGCGCGTATCCGGGCGATTCGGCGTCGAGCAGTTCGAAAGCCGCCAGCGCGAACGGCGACAACGGCTGATCCAGCGCGAAATCACGCTGCAGATCGACGGTGAGACGGGCGTACCGGCCCTGATCATCGGGCTCGGGCAGTTGCTGCACCACCCCGGCATCGCGCAGGGCGCGATACAGACGGACCGCCCGCACGATATGACGGCGCTGCGCCGCGCGGGGCTCGTGATTGTCCTCGAGCAGATGGCGCATCGCGGTGAAACAATTTCCCGGACGGGCGATCACGTTCAGCAACATGGCATTGGTGACCGCGAACCGGGACACCATCGGCTCGGGCGCGGCCGTCACCAGCCGGTCGAAGGTCTCCTCGCTCCACGATACGAATCCCTCGGGTGGTTTGCGCCGCTGCACCTTGCGCTGTTTCTTGGGATCGTCGCCGGCCTTGGCCAGCAGCCGGGCATTCTCGACCTCGTGCTCGGGTGCCTGCACCACAACGGTTCCCATGGTGTCGTAGCCGGCCCGCCCGGCCCGGCCGGCGATCTGGTGGAACTCGCGGGCCTTGAGCCGGCGGGTGCGCACACCGTCGAACTTGGTGAGCCCCGTCAGCAGCACGGTCCGGATCGGCACGTTGATCCCGACGCCCAGCGTATCGGTGCCGCACACCACCTTCAGCAAACCGTCCTGGGCCAGGCGTTCCACCAGGCGGCGGTACTTCGGCAGCATCCCGGCGTGGTGCACCCCGATCCCGTGCCGAATCAGCCGCGACAGTGTCCGGCCGAAACCGGAGGTGAAGCGGAATTCCCCGATCGCCTCGGCGATGGCGTCCTTCTCGGCGCGAGTGGCGAAGTTGGCGCTGGTCAGGGCCTGGGCCCGTTCCAGCGCCGCCGCCTGGGTGAAATGGACGACGTAGACAGGAGCCTGATGGGTCGTCACCAGCTCGGTCAGGGTTTCGGTGATCGGTGTGCGCACATAGGAGAAGTGCAGCGGCACCGGTCGTTCGGTCCCGGCCACCACCGCGGCGGCGCGGCCGGTACGACGCCGCAGATCCTCGGCGAAGAAGTCGACCTCGCCGAGAGTCGCGGACATCAACAGGAATTGCGCCTTCGGCAGTTCGAGCAGGGGTACCTGCCAGGCCCAGCCGCGGTCGGGGTCGGCATAGAAATGGAACTCGTCCATCACCACCTGCCCGATATCGGCTTCCGGGCCCTCGCGCAACGCGAGGTTGGCGAGGATCTCGGCGGTCGCGCAGATGATGGGGGCGGTCGGGTTCACCGCGGCGTCGCCGGTGACCATGCCCACCCGTTCGGCGCCGAACACCTCGCACAGCGCGAAGAACTTCTCACTGACCAGCGCCTTGATCGGCGCGGTGTAGTAGGTCCGGCGGTCCGAGGCCAGCGCGAACAGATGGGCGCCCACCGCGACCAGTGATTTCCCCGACCCGGTGGGTGTGGACAGGATGACGTGCGATCCGGAGGCCAGCTCCATCAGCGCCTCGTCCTGCGCCGGATACAGCGGCGTGCCCTGCTCGGCGGCCCATGCTCCGAACGACTCGTACAGTGCGTCGGCGTCGGTTCCCGGTATCTCGAGCAGTTCGGTCAGATCCACCCCGGACACCCTACGTCGTGCCCGGCGCGGATCACCGGCACGGTGGGGCCGTGCCGTCCGGGTACCGGCTCAGCCGCGCTCGTCGTCGTCGCCGGAGTAGCCGCCCTGTTCGGCCAGGAACCGTTCGAACTCGGCGCCCAGTTCGTCGCCGCTGGGCAGCTCGCCCTCGCCGACCAGCAGGCTGGACTGGCGTTCCTGAGCGGTGACGAACGTGTCGTACTGCCGCTCCAGGGCGTGCACGACGGTCTCGACCTCGGAATTTCCCGCGATATGCTCGTTGACCTGCTCCCGGACCCGGGCGGCGGCCTCACCGAGCGCGGCCAGCGGCAGCTCGAGCCCGGCGTTCTCGCCGAGATGTTCGAGCAGCGTCTGAGCGGCCTCGGGGTACGAGGTCTGTGCCAGATAGTGCGGGACGTGCACCGAGAATCCGAGTGATTCGTGGCCGTGCTGCGCCATCCGGTACTCGAGGAGGGTCGACGCGCTCGCGGGCACCTGCAGTTCACCCGGCCAGCGCTGATTCTCCGGAATGAGGTCCCGGTTCGAGGAATGCGCCGTCACCCCCAGCGGGCGGGTGTGCGGGATGGCCATGGGGATGGCGCTCAGGCCGATGCTGCGTCGCACTCCGAGCTGTTCGGACAGCAACCGCACCGCGGTCGTGAACTTCTCCCAGCGCAGATCGGGCTCGATCCCGGCGAGCAGCAGGAACGGCGTACCGGCGGTATCGCGCAGCGCCCACAGATTCAGCTCGGGTTCGTCGTAATCGGAGAAATGATCGGACTTGAACGTCATCAGTGGCCTGCGGGAGCGGTAGTCGAGCAACTCGTCGATATCGAACGAGGCCACGAGTTCGCTCTCCAGGCTTTCGCGCAGGTGCTCGGTCGCCAGCCGCACCGCGTGACCGGCGTCGGAATAGCCCTCCAGGCCGTGCACCAGGACCGGCCCCGAGCCGTCGTCGGACGACAGCTGCGGAGCGGGGAACTCCAGTTCGTACATTCGCGACTCGTAGTCCATCGCGTACTCCTTCCTGCGCGATCCGTCGGCGGGCCGATCGAGCAACACTGCTTGTCACTGCCGCGCCGCGAGCCGCGAATCACACTCCATTGTCCCCCATGACGAAGAACGGCCACACGCGGCCGCGCATCGGCTCTCTGTCGTGTCAACAGTGACCGCCGGTGCCGAATTCCCGGTTTGGTGGGTCTGCGTACAGCGGCGGGGGTGGCGCGCGATCCGTCGGTACGCACCGGGGAGTCTGGCACAGTAGCGGACCGGATGTACCGGAATTTCCACCGACGGGTCGCGGTGCCGGCCACAACCACCGGAATACCCGATCTCATCCACAATCCGCGGTTATCCACAGACTTGTTGATCCCCACGATTTGTCCTGCTCACCGGGCACGCGCCGGAAACCCGGCAGCGCATGCTGACGCCATGACTTCCGCTGCGCCGTCTTCCCGCTCCGATCTCACCGCCGACGATTCCCGGCCGGATGTGATCGCGCCACCCGTATCCCCGCGGCCCTGCCCGACCAGCCGTGCCCTGCGCTCGCGGACGTCACGGCCGGCCGATCCGAACACACCACCGTGGCCCGGCGGCCGCCCAGTGGCCCTCGGTCCCACCCGGCCGAAACGGCCGTGCTGTGCCGACCGGGCCGGGAGCGGCTACGAGCGGCCCGGGTCCGCCCGCCTCGACGAACCCGGTGATCTCATCGCCGCGATCCCCGCCATGCTGGGATTCCGGCCCGAGCGCTCCCTCGTGGTGGCCGTCCTGTGCGCCGCGCCCGGCACTCCCGACAGCTCGGTTGTCGACCTGGTCGTGCGATTCGATCTCCGGCATCCCGAAATGCCGGGGCAACCCTGCGGCTCCGAGACGGTGGCCGCCGCCGCGGCCCGGGTGTGTGCCCGGCCGGGGGTGGTCGGGGTGCTCGCTGTGGTGGTCGACGACGAGGCCGCGCCCCCGGTGCCGCCGCTCCGGCCCCACGTCGCGGTTCTCGACGAACTGGAAGGCCGCCTGGCCGCCCACGCGGTACCGATCCGGGGTTCGTGGGCGGTCCGGTCGATCCGGGCCGGCGAACCGTGGTGGAGTCTGACGGGTCCCGGCCGTCGTGGCCGGGTCGCGGATCCGGCCACCTCGGTACTGACTCTGGACCGGGTGTTCGGCGGACGCCCCATCCGGGGCAGCCGTGCCGAGCTCACCGAACTGGTCGATACGGACATCGCGCTGCGGGAGGCGGTCTCGGGGGAACTGCCCGGAGCCCGGGCGCGGGCCAAGGATCGTTTCGCGGCCGCCGCCCGCCGCGAGGATCCGGTGGGTTTCCTGCGCGGCGAACTGGTCACGGTGCTCTGGCTGATCTCCCAGGCAGAGTCCGGAGCGCAGCCGGCTGCCCGGGAGCTCGCGGATATCGCGGTGGCGCTGCGGGACAGCCGGATACGCGATTGCATGTTCGCGCTCGCCGGTACCGTGCACGCCGACGCGGCCGAACGGCTGTGGATCCGGCTCACCCAGAGCCTCGAAGGTGGCGACCGGGCCGAATCCGCGGCCCTGCTCGGCTATTTCGCCTATGTGCGCGGGGACGGACCGTTCGCCGGGATGGCGCTCGACGTGGCGGTGGACGCCGACCCCCGCCACCCGATGGCGACCCTGCTGCACACCGCGCTGGAGGCGGGTATGCGGCCGCAGCGATTGCGCGATCTGGCCCGCTGCGGCCGCGATTCCGCCGCCGATCTCGGCGTCGACTTGGAAACGCTGTGGTGAAACCCGCGGCCGGGTCAGCGGGCGCTGTGTGCCCGCGAACCGAGGCCCTGCAGATAACTCCACGCCGTGGAGACGATCTCGTCGAGATCGTTGTGCTTGGGACGCCAGCCGAGTTCGTCGACGGCGCGCCGGCTGGATGCGATCAGCACCGCCGGATCGCCCGCCCGCCGCGGCGCGTCCACCGCGGCGATGGGCCCGCCGGTGACCCGCTCGCACGCGGAGATCACCTCGCGGACCGAGAATCCGGTACCGCTGCCGAGGTTGAACACCCGGTGGCTGCCCGCTTCCGCGGATTCCAGGGCCAGCAGGTGGGCCTGGGCGAGATCCAGGATGTGGATGTAGTCGCGGACGGCGGTGCCGTCCGGGGTCGGCCAGTCGGTGCCGAATACCGAGATGGAATTCCGGTGTCCCGCCGCGACCTGGAGCACCAGCGGGATCAGATGGGTTTCCACCACCCGGTTCTCGCCGAGCCCGCCGTAGGCGCCCGCCACGTTGAAATACCGGAGGCTGGTGGCCGCCAGCCCGTGCGCGACCGCGTACGACGTGATCGCGTGGTCGATCGCGAGTTTGGAAGCGCCATAGGGGTTGGTGGGCCGGGGCGGCGCGTCCTCGGTGATGGGAACCTGTTCCGGTTCGCCGTAGACGGCCGCGGTCGAAGAGAAGACCAGCCGGGGCGTACCGGTTTCACGCATCGCCTCGAGCAGCGTGAGCGTTTTGACCACATTGCCGTGCCAGTATTTCTCGGGCCGCTGCACGGATTCACCGACCAGAGATTGCGCGGCGAAGTGCAGGACGCCGTCGAATTTCCGCTCCCGCAGCAGGCCCGGGGCGGTATCGGCGATATCGCCCTCGACGAATTCGACGTCCGCGGGCACCCCGTCGGCGTTGCCGGTCGAGAGATCGTCGACCACCACCACCTCATGGCCCTGCTCACGCAGGACGAGCGCGCAGACCCCACCGACATATCCGGCCCCGCCGGTAACCAGGAGTTTCACGCCTCAGACCAACTTCACCTGAACGGCATGGGCCATTTCGTCGGGCAGTTCGAAACCCGCATGCCCCGGCACGGTGATGACCACGGTTCCCGGTTTGCTCTCCACGGTCACCCTGGCGTCGGGTACCACCCCCGCCTCCCGAAGACGCCCGATCACCTCGGGATCGGTCTGGATATGTTCGGCCAGCCGGCGCACCACGACGGCGTGGGTGCGTCCCTGGGGAAGCTCGGAAAGCCGCTTCAGCGGCTCCTCCAGCAGGTCGGACGCGGAGATGCCCAGTTCGTCCAGGCCGGGGATGGGGTTGCCGTAGGGGGAGGTGGTGGGGTGGTTGAGCACCTCGACCAGGCGGCGCTCCACATCCTCGCTCATCACGTGTTCCCAGCGGCAGGCCTCGGCGTGCACGTTCTGCCAGTCCAGCCCGATGATATCGACCAGCAGCCGCTCGGCCAGGCGGTGTTTACGCATGACCGCGACCGCCATACTGCGGCCCTTCTCGGTGAGTTCGAGGTGCCGGTCGCCCGCGACCAGCAGCAGGCCGTCGCGCTCCATCCGTGCCACGGTCTGGCTGACAGTGGGCCCGCTCTGCTCGAGGCGCTCGGCGATCCGGGCGCGCAGGGGCACCACGCCCTCCTCCTCGAGGTCGTAGATGGTACGGAGATACATCTCCGTGGTGTCGACCAGATCCTTCACTGTTGCCCCTTCGTCGGCACGAATTCTACCTGCGCACCAGCGACCCCGGTCGGACGGAGCGAGTCGCGTGACGCGTTGGGAATACTGTTGGCGCGCGGTCGGGTGCCGCTTCGCGCATACATGTATTTCTACTGCATGACAACGTCCGATGGGGTTTCACCCTTCCCGTTACGGTTGCGATCATGGCCACTTCACCGCCGGACGGGAACCGTGATTCCGGATACGCGGGCAGCGTCGTGTGGACGGATCGGTTCCTGG
>NZ_JBSFRU010000214.1:0-11363 GCF_053589395.1 Nocardia sp. NPDC003345 | reverse complement strand
TCCCGGGCTGCGCATATCCATCACGAAGTACGAGATGCCCTTCCGTTTGGGCGCCTCCGGATCGGTGCGGGCCAGCAGCAGGCACCAGTCGGCGTATTGCGCCCCGCTCGCCCACACCTTCTGCCCGGTCACCACATAGTCGTCGCCGTCGCGCCGGGCGGTGGTGCGCAGGGCGGCCAGATCCGAGCCCGCGCCGGGTTCGGAGAAGCCCTGCACCCAGAGTTCACCGTCCAGGATCGCCGGGAGATGGCGTTCCCGCTGGGCGGGTGTGCCGCCGGCCAGCAGGGTGGCCGCGGCATGGTGGATCGCCACGAACGCCAGGACCAGCCGCGGCGCGTCGTGCGCGGCGAGTTCCTGATACAGCACGATCTGTTCCGGTATCGGCATCCCGCCGCCGAATTCGGCCGACCAGTGCGGTACCGCGTACCCGGCCGAACGCAGCCGCTGGAACCATTCCTGCTGGAACGCGACGAAATCGGCGTCGGTGGCGCCGGTCTGGGCCTCTCGCCACCCGGCCGGGACGTTGGCCCGGCACCAGTCCTGTACCTCGGCACGGAAGCCTGCGAGATCGCGGGGCGCGGTCATCGCTGCCCGCCTCAGCGCCGCGCCCGGTCACGCAGAGCGTGCAACCGGTCGCGATGCTCGTCGGACTGCATGGTCACCACCTCGGCCGCGAACCCGGCCTGCAGCGGTCCCGCCAGCGCCTGGGAGAGATACATGTTCACCACGCGTTTGGTGCTGCTCAGCGCGCCCTGCGGCTGTTTCGCCAGCCGGCCGGCCAGCGTGCGCGCGGCGTCGGCGAGTTCGTCGGCGGGCACCATCCGGGTCGCCAGTCCGAGCTCCACCGCGGTCGCGGCGTCGATCCGGTCGCCGGTGTAGAGGTATTCGCGCGACCGCAGGATCGGGGTGAGCAGGGGCCAGAACGCCGCGCCGCCGTCCCCGGCCACCAGCCCCACCGCGACATGCGGATCGGCGAGATGGGCGCGATCGGAGATGAGGACGATATCGCTGAGGATCGCGATACTCGCGCCCAGGCCCACGGCCGGACCGTTCACGGCCGCGATCACCGGCAGCGGGAAACGCAGTAGCTCCTCGATGATCTCCGCGCCCTCGCGGATACTCTCGTCGCGGGCCACCGGATCGTCCAGGAACGAGGTGATCCAGTCCAGATCGCCGCCGGCGCTGAACGCGCGGCCCGCCCCGGTCAGGATCACCACCCGCGCCTCGGTATCGGCGGCCAGTTGCCGCCACACCTGGGCCAGCGCCCTGTGCAGGTCGGCGTTCACCGCGTTCAGATCGTCCGGGCGGTTGATCGTCACGGTGCGGATGGGTCCGTCACCGGTGACGGTCAGTACCTCGGGCAGCTCGTATTCCACCGCGCCTCACACTCCCGCCGGGTCGGAGAACAGCCCGGCCAGACCACGACGGCCGATCCGGCCGGTCAGCAGTTCCTCGGTGCCCACCGGACCGACAGGCAACCGCCGCAGCGGCAGACTGTACCGGGACAGCCAGGACAGCGTGGTCTCGTCGCAGAAACCCACCGCCCCGTGCAACTGGTGGGCGATCCGGAACACGATATCGGCGGCCTCCAGGGCGGCCAGCCGCAGCGCGAGCGCGTCGTCGACCGCCTCGGGACGCCCGGACTGGATACTCCACAGCGCGTACCGCGCCAGCAGATCGACCCCCCTGCGTTCGACCTCGGCGTCGGTGAGCTGGAACTGCACACCTTGGAATTCGCTCAGCGACCGCCCGAACTGTTCGCGCATCTGCACATGGGCGCGTGCGAGCTCCAGCGCCCGGTCCAGCATGCCCAGCAGGGTCCAGCACGGCAGGGTCAGCGCGAGGGCGAGATCGGCGGAGCCGTCCCCCGGCCGGGGCCGGATCTCGAACCGGGTAACGAATGCGGCGTTGCGGCCGGGCGCCTCCGGCCCGATCGGCACGGCCTCCCCGCAGGTGCCGTCGGGTGCGACGGTCGCCCAGCGCAGGTCCACCTCGGCGACCTGCCCGGCGGGTTCGGGGCCCGCGACCACGATCAGCCCGTCGAACTCCGGATCCTCGGGCCGCGCCAGCCGTTCCGCGACGGGATAGGGCGTCGCCCAGTAGCCGGCGCCCCGGCACAGCGCCGCGGCCGCTTCCAGTTCGACCGGGTCGCGACGCGGCGTCAGATCCCAGGCACCCAGATCTCCCAGCACCGGTTCGATCAGCTCCCGGCGGCGGGCGGGTTCGCGTTCGGCCCGCTGCACCAGTTCGTCCCCACCGGCCGCCCGCAGCGCGCGGACCACCTGGCGGCCGAATTCCTGGGCCTCGGCGGCGAGTTCGAGCCGCACCTCGTGCTCGGACCCGGTCGACGTACTCACACTGTCCTCCTGCGGCGGCCGCGATATCCCCTGCGGTTGTGTGCCGCCGCACCGGCTCCCGGGGCGGCCCGCCCGGTCGCGGCCGTCGCCGGCGGCGGTTCCGATGACCCGGTCTCCTCCGGAACGGCGGAAACGCTCACGCCGTGGGTCCGATACCGGATCCGGCTGCGCCGGCGCGCGACCCGGCGGGTCCCGGCGCCTGGCTCGGCAGCGTTCGCACCCGCGTCCACCGCCGGGCCGGTCGCATCGACGGGCCGGGGAGAGCCGGCAGCGACGACCGTGGGGGCCGGTGATACTTCGGCGCCCCGAAGGAAATCCGGGACCGGTAGCGCGCGCGGCGCGGCGGTCACGACGCCGCCCGCCCGGACGCTTGCGGGCGGCTCCCCCGGTCGTCCGGCGAACGCCGCCGGACCGAGTCGCCGGGGGCGAGGAGTTCCCGCGCCAGCAGGATCCGCTGTACCTCGATACTGCCCGATGCCACGGTGGCGGCATTGGCATACCGCCAGTGGTCGTGGACCGCACTGCGGAACCGGCGGCGCTCCGGTGAATCGGCGGGTACGGCCGCGGCGAGTTCCACCAGTACTTCCGCGCTCTCCTGGTCGAGGCGGGTGACCGCGATCCGGTAGGCGGCGGCATCACCCGGCGCGACGGTGCCCGAATTCTGCAGCGATACCACCTGATACGCGAGCAGCCGGGCCCGGCGGCAGCGGGTGAGCATCCGGGCCCAGCGGCCACGCAGGGTGGCCGGGATCTCGTCCCAGGTGGCTCCGAGCACCTCGGGCGCGGCGTGCAACAGCCGTTCGCACCGGGCGTAGCGGGCGATCCCGACCCGTTCGAAGGCCAGTACTTCCTGTACGACCGCCCAGCCCTGGTCCACCTCGCCCAGGACATCGGCCTCGGTGGCCCGGACGCCGTCGAAGAAGACTTCGTTGAGATGGTGCGGGCCGAGCATGGCGTCGATCGGCCGGACCGTGATGCCGGGATCCGACATCGGCAGCAGGAACACGGTGAGTCCCTGCTGTTTCCGGCCGCTGCTCGAGGTGCGCGCGAGCAGGAAGCACCATTGCGCCATGGTCGCGTAGGACGTCCAGATCTTCTGACCGGAGATCGACCAGCCGTCGCCGTCGGGACGGGCGGTGGTACGCAGCGAGGCCAGATCCGACCCGGCCTCCGGCTCGCTGAACCCCTGACACCAGACCACCTCGCCGCGCGCGATCGGTGGCAGGTGTTTACGCTGCTGTTCCGGGGTGCCGTGCCGCATGATCGTCGGACCCACCCAGTTGACGCCCATGTACTGCGCCCCGCGCGGTTCGTGCTGCGCCCACATCTCCTCGCGCACCACGGTCTGCTCCCAGATCGAGGCGCCCCGGCCGCCGAACTCCTCCGGCCAGGCCAGGCAGAGCAGACCGCGCTCGGCGAGCATGGCACAGAAGCGCTGGGCGACAGCCAGGTCGTCGGGGTCGTCGGTGAAGGCACCGAGAAAGTCGGCGGGGACCTCGTCGGCGATCAACCGGCGCAGCTCACCCCGGAGCTTCCCGGCGGTCGCACCCATCGTGAAGTCCATGCGCGTACATTACGACAATCCTCATAAGGATTGCAATGTTTACGGGTTTGGCCGACGCGGTTTCCACACGCCGCGGCCACGCGGATCACACCGGCGGTGCACCACCCACCCCGGCGGCCGCCGCCACGAACAGGCAGTAATCACCCAGTCGCGCCACCTCTTCCGCCGTCGGCTCGATATCGGACCACAGGTGTTCCGACAGTTTTCCCACCGCCGAATAGGCGAGCAGGCCGGCGACGTATTCCGGCTCGCGCACCCCGAGCTCGGCCAGCGGGGCGTGCAGCAGTGCGGCCAGCCGCCGCGGCGCGGACGCGGCCCGGCCCGACACCAGATCCACGCCCAGCCCACCGGTCTGGCAGAGCACCGCCCGGGTATCCGCGGCGCTCGCCGTTTCGGCCTGGGCCAGGATCGCGGACACCCAGGAGCGAACCCGGGCGGCCGGATCGGATTCCTTCGCCATCCGATGCGCGACATAGCGGCCCAGCCGTTCCGTGCCGTCGGTCAGCAGGGCCGCCATGAGCGCGTCCTTGGAGCGGAAATGCCGGTAGAACGCGTCATTGGACGACCCCGCGGCGGCGACGATATCGGCGACCCTGGGCCGGCCGTCCGGACCGCATCGGCGCACCTGATCCAGTGCGGCGTCCAGCAAGCGGCGGACCTCCCCCGCGTACTCCGCTTCCCGCCCGGCGACCGCCTGCCGGGCGATACGGCCGGCCAGGTCCGAACCCGGATCCGAGTCCGAAAGAATTGCATTCTTCTCCACAAGAAGGATATTCTCACCTCACGAGAGGAGGCGCAAATGGCGTGGGATTTCGATACCGACCCGGACTTCCAGGAGAAACTGGACTGGGCCGACGCGTTCGTCCGCGAGGAGGTCGAACCGCTCGATCTGATCTGGCCGCATCAGCAGTTCGTGCCCTTGGAAGGCGCCCGCCGGGCGGCCATCGAACCGCTCAAGCAACGGGTACGGGAACAGGGCCTGTGGGCCACCCATCTCGGCCCGGAACTGGGCGGGCAGGGTTACGGGCAGCTGAAACTGGCGCTGCTCAACGAGATCCTGGGCCGCAGCTCGTGGGCGCCGATCGTCTTCGGCTGCCAGGCGCCCGATACCGGCAACGCGGAGATCATCGCCCACTACGGCACCGAGGCGCAGAAGGAACGCTATCTGCGGCCGCTGCTCGAAGGTGAACTGTTCTCCTGCTATTCGATGACCGAACCGCAGGCCGGCGCCGATCCGACCCTGTTCCGCACCCGGGCCGAACGCGACGGTGACGACTGGGTGATCAACGGCTGGAAGTTCTTCTCCTCCAACGCCCGCACCGCCGCGTTCCTGATCGTGATGGCGGTGACCGACCCGGATATCAGCCCGTACAAGGGCATGTCGATGTTCCTGGTCCCCTCCGACACCCCCGGTATCGAGATCGAACGCAATATCGGACTCGCCGGCGAACCCTTGAACGACGGCTCGCACGCCCTCATCCACTATCGCGATGTGCGGGTTCCGACCGAGGCCCTGCTCGGCGGGGAGGGGCAGGCGTTCGTGATAGCGCAGACCCGGTTGGGCGGCGGCCGTATCCACCACGCCATGCGCACCATCGGCCTGGCCCAGCGCGCCCTCGACATGATGTGCGAACGGGCACTGAGCCGCGAGACCGCGGGCAGCCGGCTGTCCGACAAGCAGTTCGTCCAGGGCTATATCGCCGACTCCTACGCGCAGCTCAAACAGTTCCGGCTGCTGGTGCTCTACACGGCCTGGGAGATCGACAAATACAACGACTACAAGAAGGTCCGCAAGGATATCGCCGCGGTGAAGGTCGTGATGCCGACCGTCCTGCACGATATCGCCTGGCGGGCCATGCAGGTACACGGCGCCCTGGGCACCACCAACGAACTGCCGTTCTTCACGATGATCCACGGCGCCGGGGTGATGGGCCTGGCCGACGGGCCCACCGAGGTGCACAAGATGACCGTCGCCAAACAGGTGCTGCGGGACTATTCGCCCAGCGACGATCTGTGGCCCACCGAATGGATTCCCCGCAAGCTCGAATCGGCGCGGGCGAAATACGCCGACTATCTGGAGAACGAGGTGGGCAACCTGTGATCGACTTCGCGCCACTGGGGCCTTGGATGGACGAGGCCGGACTCCCCGGTAAGGGTGAACCGTTACAGACGAAACTGCTCTCGGGCGGGACGCAGAACGAGATCTACGAGATCACCCGGGGCGAGCACCACAGCGTGCTGCGCATTCCGCCGACCCACGCCCCGGCCGACCGGGACAAGGGAATCCTGCGGGAATGGCGGATCATCGAGGCCCTCGACGGCTCCGATGTCCCGCATACGTCCGCGGTGGGGGTCTGCACCGATCCGTCGGTGCTCGGCCGGACCTTCTACCTGATGGGGTTCGTGGACGGCTGGTCGCCGATGGACCACCGGCGGGTGTGGCCGGCGCCGTTCGATACCGATCTCACCGCGCGCGGGGGGCTGGCCTATCAGCTCGCCGAGGGGATCGCGCTGCTGTCCAAGGTGGATTGGCGCGAACGGGGCCTGGACGATCTGGGCCGGCCGGACGGTTTCCACGAACGGCAGGTCGCACGGTGGACCGGGTTCTTCGAACGGATCAAGGGCCGCGAACTCGAGGGGATGGAGACGGCGACCCGCTGGTTGCGCGAACACCGTCCACTGGATTTCGTCCCGGGTCTCATGCACGGCGACTACCAATTCGCGAATGTCATGTACCGCGACGGCGGGCCCGCGCGACTGGCCGCCATCGTGGACTGGGAGATGGGCACCGTGGGCGATCCGAAACTGGATCTGGCCTGGATGGTCCAGGGCTGGCCGGAAGACACCTCCGCGCCCGAGGCGAGCGAGTCCGGCTACGTCGATATGTACGGTATGCCCTCCCGTGATCAGGTGGTCGCGCACTACGCGGAGGTGTCCGGGCGGCAGGTCGACGATCTCGACTACTACCTGGTCCTGGCCCAGTGGAAGCTCGCGATCGTGCTGGAACAGGGCTTCCAGCGCGCGGGCGACGACATCAAATTGCAGTCCTTCGGCCCGATCGTTCCCGAACTCATGCGATCCGCCGCCGAACTCGCCGAATCAACGGAGTACCGCTCATGAGCGACGAAGAATTCCTGGTGGACCGGCGCGGTCCGGTCACCGTCCTCACCCTGAACCGCCCCGAAGCGCGTAATGCCCTGAACGGGAATCTGATCGGCGCGATCGGCGCGACGGTCCTGGAGGCCGAACGCGATCCCGGTATCCGCGCGCTGGTCATCACCGCTGCCGGCGATCGGGCGTTCTGTTCCGGAATGGATCTGCGCGCGTTCTCCGGCGGCGAGGATGTGGGGTTCAGCGATACCCCGGAGAACCGGGCGTTCCAGCGGCTGGCCCGCGGCGCGGTCGAGGTCCCGGTGGTGGGCGCGGCCAACGGATCCGCGGTCGGCGGCGGTCTCGAGGTGCTACTGGGCTGCGATCTGATCGTCGCCGCCGAGACCGCGAAGTTCGGTCTCCCCGAGGTACAGCGCGGGCTCTTTCCCGGCGGCGGCGGCACCTATATCGCCGAGCGGATCCCACTCGGAATCGCCCTGCAGCTCACTCTGACCGGCGAATTCTTCTCCGCGGCACGCGGCTATGAGATCGGCCTGATCAACGCGGTGGTCCCGGCCGATCAGGTGCTCGACACGGCACTCGGTTTCGCCGAGCGCATCGCCGCCAACGGCCCCCTCGGCGTCGCGGCCTGCAAAGAACTGGTGCGCCTGTCGGTCACCGATCCGGCGAAGGCCGCGCAGCGGCTCCGGCACTGGCAGGAAGTGGTGTTCGCGAGCGCGGACGCCAAGGAGGGCGCGATGGCCTTCATGGAGAAGCGCGCCCCGGAGTGGCAGGGCAAATGAGTTCCGGGCGGGCGGTGATCTGCCCGGAATTCGGCACCCCGGAGGTGCTGCGGCTCGAACGCCGGGAGCCGCCGCGTCCCGGCGACGGGCAGGCGCGTATCCGGGTTCGCGCGGCCGCGGCCAACTTCCCGGATATCCTGCTGATCGCCGGGAAGTACCAGATCACCGTGCCGCCGCCCTTCGTACCGGGCAGCGAATTCGCCGGCACCGTCGAAGAGCTGGGGCCGGGTTGCCAGGGGGTCGCGGTGGGCGATCGGGTCACCGGAACGGGCCTCTACGGAGCCTTCGCCGACGATATCGTCGTGCCCGCGGCGAACCTCGCCGCGATTCCGGCGGCGGTGGACGACCGCACCGCCGCCGCCTCCGGTGTCGCGCACCGCACCGCCTACCACGCGCTCCGCTCGATGGCCCGCGTCCGGCCGGGCGATCCGGTCATCGTCCTCGGTGCGGGCGGGGGCGTCGGCCTGGCCGCGGTGCAGCTGGCCGTCGCGCTGGGTGCCGAGGTGATCGCCGTGGCGTCCTCGGCCGAGAAGCTCGCCGCCGCGCAGTCCTACGGTGCGGCACATGTGATCGACCACAGTGCGGGCGATCTCCGGCAGGCCCTGCGGGAAACGGCCGGAGCGGGAGCCGCCGCCGTCCTCGACCCGGTGGGCGGTGACCTCGCCGAACCGGCGCTCCGGGCGCTGAGGCGCGGCGGCCGCTTCCTCACCATCGGCTACGCCTCCGGCTCGGTCCCCCGCATTCCGCTGAACCTGGTGCTGGTCAAGGGCGTGCACATACTCGGGTTCCAGTTCCAGGACGTCGCACCGGACGAATTCCGGCGCAACGATGAGGAACTCGCGGCGCTGCTGGAACAGGGGCGAATCGCTCCGCATATCGGCGCGGTCCACCCACTGGAGGACACGGCACTGGCTCTCGGCGAAGTCGCCTCGGGCCGGGCGATCGGAAAGATCCTGATCGATCTGACAATCTAGCGATCGCCGGAACCGACGGTGATCACCACACGACTCCTACGCCGACGACATTGCAGCGGTGTTCAATCGCCTGGACCGGGGGGCCAGCAGGGACCGCGATCTACGTCGATACCCAGGTCTACTCCCAGTCGGGCAGGGCGCTGATCACCGCCGCATCCAGCTGGTTCCGTGCGGTGGATTCGCGCTGGGAGACCTTGGCCGAGCGATGGGCGAGAATTGAACTCGTGACCGAAGACGACCACGACCCTGAGCGGTTATCTTTCGCGGAATACCTTCGAGAGTGCTACCAGGAGGCGCGCGAAACCCATGACGCCCCCCGCCGGATGGAACCGGACGAGCCCGCGATCGAACGGCTCACCCGAGAACGTAAGCTCCTCTGGGCACAGCTCCACAAGGCGCAGGACGACGGTGAAGCACGGGCATACGCAGAGTTCCTGGCATGGTTCCCGGGTCCGATCGGATGGAAGCCCGATACCTGGGCAATCGGGAAGCGGCTCAAAATGATCCTGTTCCCCAACCGGTTTGTCTGGTCCCGGGAGAAGCGCCGAGCTGCCAGGTGGGAGACAGAGAGGGATTTCAGAGTTACCTACCCGGATCCTCGTTTTCCGCGACTGAACTTCATGTCGCTGTCCCAGAAGATCGATGCCGAACTCGAAGCCGCCCGCATGCCGGAGTCCCGGTCCGCCTCTGCGTGGCAGATGGTCGAGATCATCCAAGAGCTCCACGACACGGAAGGCCTGGATGTGGCGGCGATCGCGGAGTTCTTGGACGAACACCCCGACCATATCGGGTATGCACTCCGGCTTCGCACGGGACGCAATTCCGCTGACGGCTCCACCCGGTGGGACTCCGGGCGTGACAGCGGCGGCGGCGGTAGCTTCGATGGTGGCGGTTTCGGCGGATGTGGCGGTGGTGGTGACGGAGGGTCTGGCTGAAAGCGTCCGAGGAGATCGTCGCTGGTCTCATCCGGTTCGTGGTGCGGTGGTACACGCCCGCGCCCACTTCGACCACCTGCTACTCCCCGCGCGCACGCCTCCTGACCGCAACAACAGCCGCGCCGAAGGTTCTCTGCAACTATCGTCCGTGCGGCCTTCGTCACCCGGGGGCCGACGCGCCTACGATGGCGCGGATCCCGGATCGCCGCCCTCGAAGTAGGCCGCTGTCAACCGGTCCCGGTCGGCGCGCAACCCGGCGGCATCGCCGGACAGCACCACCCTGCCGTGGTTCAGTACGACCGCGTGGTCGGAGACGGCCAGCGCGAGATCGACGTGCTGCTCCACCAGCAGGACCGCGATCCCTTCCGCGCGGGCGGTCGCCCGGATCGCGGGCAGCATGTCCTGCACGACCATCGGCGCCAGACCCAGGCTCATCTCGTCGACCATGAGCACTTTCGGACGTCCCACCAGCGCCGCGGCGAGGGCGAGCATCTGCTGTTCGCCACCCGACAGCAGTCCGGCTTTCCGGCCGCGTAAACCTTCCAGCGCGGGGAACCGGGCGAGCACCGCCTTCTCCCGGGCCGCGTCGGGCGTGGGGGCCGCGAGGCGGAGATGTTCGGCGACGGTCAGCGGTGGGAACAACCCGCGATCGTCGGGGACGAGCCGCAGTCCGCGGCGTGCGGTCCGGTGCGGTCGCCGGTGGTCGACGGGGGCGCCGAGGACGGTGACGCGGCCGCGCATCGGGGGCAGCAGGCCGGCGAGCGCGAGCAGGGTGGTGGTCTTCCCGGCGCCGTTGGGGCCCAGCAGAGTCGTCACCTCACCGGGGGCGACCGCGAGATCCAGTCCCTCGACCGCGGGTATGCCGTTGTGCCCGGCGGCGAGTCCTTCCGCCACCAGCAAGGCCTCAGACATCGGCGTCCTCCATCGGCGCTCCGAGATAGGCGGCGATCACGGCCGGGTCTGCCCGCGCCTCGGCCGGGGTCCCCGCGAAGATGATCTGCCCGAACTCCATGACGTAGACCCGATCACAGACCCCGAGCACCAGCGATATGTCGTGATCGATCAGCAGGACCCCCGGACCGCTCGCGGCGATACCGCGTATCTGCTCGGCGAAATCGAGGCTTTCCCGGCTGTCGAGTCCGGCGGCGGGTTCGTCCAGCAGCAGGATGCGGCATTGTCCGGCGAGAGCGCGGGCGACGCCGGCCAGTTTCTGCTGTCCCAAAGTCAGGTCCCGGGCCGGGACCGCGCCCATATCGCCGAGACCCACCGCGTGCAGGGCCGCGGTGACGGCCGGGTCGGCCCGATTCCGGCGGCGGCCGAAGAGGTCGGTGAGGACGGTCGCGAATCCGCCGGGTCGCAATGCGGCGGTCACATTTTCGACGACCGACATATTCCCGAACAGCTCGCCCGACTGCCACGTCCGCGACAGTCCGGCCCGGCGCCTCCGGTGGGGCGCGAGCCGGGTGATATCGGCGCCGTCGAGGGTCACCGCCCCCGTGGATCCGGTGAACCCGGTGATCGCGTCCACGAACGAGGTCTTACCGGCTCCGTTGGGTCCGATCAGTCCCACGATCTCGTGGGGCCGCACGGTGAGCGAGACGGCGCTGTTGGCCACCACTCCCCCGTATCGGACAGTCAGG
>NZ_JBSFRU010000213.1:0-11375 GCF_053589395.1 Nocardia sp. NPDC003345 | reverse complement strand
CGCAGCGACCGACCGGCGGGAGTGAAGACCCGGGGTTAATAGGGCCCCACCCTCGCGGCGGAGCCGCTCCAAAATTACAGCCCCACCCTTCGCGAACGGGTTGTTCCAAGCTCACCTCTTCGCGGAGGGGTTGCTCCCAACTCACCCCTTCGCGAACGGGTTCTCCAACCCCCCCTCGCGGAGGGGTCGCTCCAAGATTTCAGTGCCCGCCCGCGGAGCCTGTGGTGCTCTTGGAGAGTTCCGATTCCAGCCGGGCGGTGTCGAGGCCCGCGTCGACGGGGACCTGGACCTCGACCGTGCCGCTTTCTTTGAAGTTGAACGTGAAGTCGTAGGTGAGGCCGGGGATTATGTTCTTGGTCAGGCCGGTGACCTCGATGCGGGCGTGTTCGGTGCTGCCGCCTTCGGTTTGGATGGTTTCGCCGGTGGTGTGGGTTTCGGCGCCGGCGGCGGGGGTGGAGACCACGACGGTTTCCGAGGGCGAGATCTGGAGTTTGTCGCCCTGGGCGGGGGTGATCTTCACGGTGCCGATATCGGTGGTGACGCCGGTCAGTTCGTCGGTGACGGTTTCGCCGGTGTTCACGATCGACAGCGACAGGGCCGCCTGGCCGCCCGTGGTGTTGGCGGGGGACCCGTTCCCGGGGTAGACGATGTGGACGTTGCGCAGGGCGATGGCGCCGATATCGGCGGTGTTGCCGTTGATGGCGGCGACCTGGTCGGCGGTCTGCGAGACCTGGCCGGCACTGCAACCGGACAGGGCGAGCGCCGCACCGGCGGCGAGCGCGGCGACCGTCACCAGGCGGCGCCGACGCCGAGTCGGGGAGACCGGGTTCGCGGCAGTCGCGGCATTCAGTGCAGTCACGGGTTGTCCTCCATGTCCGAGTGGGCGCACTCCAACTAGGCACTGTAGTAGTCGGTTCGGGAAGTGGGGTGCACCGGGCGGTGTCAGGGGGGATTGCGCGCAGTTTCCTATGTGATTTGTCGCACGTCGCGGTGGGTGTGGGCATATATCGGGGGTTCACGGGGGCGTACCGGCGGATCCGGTCTTCCCGGGGTCCGGTGAGAGGGGTTGTGACAGGCCGGGCGGGGGAGGCGTTGACCGGTAACGATTCGGCTTCCACGGCCGGGTTTCCGGCCCGTCCGGGGCGGAGTCGCGGGGGTGTCGTGCGGGGGGTGTCCCGACACCCGTTCGGGCACAACGTAATGCACACCCATCTGGTCCTGTCAAGTGCCAGTACCTGGTCGTTGTGGCCCTGACCTGCGCAGTTGATCGCGCCGTTATCGAGTCGCGTGTTAAACTGTGAACATCGAAAGGGGCACGGGACACATGATTTTTAAGGTCGGAGATACCGTCGTTTATCCCCATCATGGGGCGGCTTTGATCGAAGCTATCGAGACCCGCACCATCAAGGGTGAGCAGAAAGAGTATCTGGTCCTGAAGGTCGCACAGGGTGACCTCACTGTTCGGGTTCCCGCGGAAAACGCGGAATATGTCGGCGTACGCGATGTCGTAGGACAGGAAGGCCTCGATCGGGTCTTTCAGGTTCTGCGCGCACCGCACACCGAGGAACCCACGAATTGGTCCCGTCGTTACAAGGCCAACTTGGAGAAACTCGCCTCCGGCGATGTGAACAAGGTGGCCGAGGTCGTCCGCGACCTGTGGCGCCGGGAACAGGATCGTGGCCTGTCCGCGGGCGAGAAGCGGATGCTGGCCAAGGCTCGGCAGATCCTCGTCGGTGAGCTCGCGCTCGCCGAGGGGACCGATGACGGCAAGGCCGAGACGCTGCTCGACGAGGTCCTCGCCGCGGCGTCCTGACCGTGCGTGAATCGGATGGTGCCGGCCGTACCGCCGGTGCCGTCACCGCGTTGGTTCCTGCCGCCGGCCGTGGTGAACGTTTGGGTGCGAATGAACCCAAGGCGTTCGTCGCGGTCGGCGGCACACCTATGCTCGGGCTGGCTGTGAAAGGCCTGCTGGCCGCCGCGGTAGTCGACGAGATCATTGTGATGGTGCCCGCCACTCTCGTCGACCGCGCCGCGGCCCTGCTACCGCCCCAGGCCCCCGTGCGGATCGTGGTCGGCGGCGCGGAGCGCACCGATTCGGTGCGTGCCGGACTGGCGGCAGCCGATGCCGCCACCGGGTTCTTCCTGGTCCACGATGCCGCGCGGGCGCTCACCCCGCCCGGCCTGATCGCTCGGGTGGTCACCGAACTGCGGGCCGGGCATCCGGCCGTGGTCCCCGCCCTGCCCGTGGTCGACACCGTGAAATCCGTGGACTCGGCCGGAGTCGTCACCGGGACGCCCGACCGATCCGGTCTCCGTGCCGTACAGACCCCGCAGGGCTTCGCCGCCGATGTGCTGCGCAGCGCCTACACCCATCCCGAAGCCGCGACCGACGACGCCGGACTCGTCGAACGACTCGGGGTCGCCGTACGCACCATTGCCGGCGATCCCTTGGCTTTCAAGATCACCACTCCGCTGGACCTGCGCCTCGCCGACGCCGTCCTGCACGGTAGCCCGGTGGTGAGCCCGTGCTGAACGTACGTGTCGGGATCGGCACCGATGTGCACCCGATCGAACCGGGCCGCCCCTGCTGGATGGCGGGCCTGCTTTTCGACGGTGAGGACGGCTGCGCCGGTCATTCCGACGGCGATGTCGCCGCGCACGCGCTGTGTGATGCCCTGTTGTCCGCGGCCGCCATGGGCGACGTGGGTTCGGTCTTCGGCACCGGCCGGCCGGAATGGGCGGGCGTTTCCGGCGCCGCCATGCTGAAAGAGGTCCGGCGGCTGCTCGAAGAGGCCGGCTACACGGTGGTCAACGCCGCGGTCCAGGTCATCGGCAACCGGCCGCGTATCGGTCCGCGCCGGGCCGAGGCCCAGCGGGTGCTGGGCGATCTGCTGGACGCGCCGGTATCGGTATCCGGTACCACCAGCGACGGCCTGGGCCTCACCGGCCGCGGCGAGGGTATCGCCGCCGTGGCCACCGCGCTGCTGCACTGTCCGGAGCGGCCGAGCACGCCCGGAGCCGGTAGCGAGATCTGACCGGTACGAACCACCGGATGGCGCGAGGCCGCGTAATCGGGTGAACCGGGTTCGAAGGTGATCGGCGAGCCCCGGCCCGGCCGAATGCCGCAAACTCGGCCCGCCCCGCTACCCTGCCCATATCCCCCCTGCACAACATCCGAGTGCACTCCATACACGAAACTAGGATCGACTGCCGTGACGCTGCGCCTGTTCGACACCGAGAAACGGACCCTGCGTGATTTCACGCCGCTGGTACCCGGCCATGCCTCGGTGTACCTGTGTGGCGCGACTGTGCAGGGTCAGCCACATATCGGTCATGTCCGCAGTGGCGTGGCATTCGATATTCTGCGCCGCTGGCTCACCGCGAACGGTTTCGACGTCGCGTTCATCCGCAATGTCACCGATATCGAGGACAAGATCCTGGCCAAGGCGGCCGCGGCCGGACGGCCCTGGTGGGAGTGGGCCGCGACCCATGAGCGCGCCTTCGACCGGGCATACCGGCAGCTCGGCGTCCTGCCGCCGTCGGCGGAACCGCGGGCAACCGGCCATATCACCCAGATGGCCGACCTCATGCAGCGGTTGATCGATCGGGGCCATGCGTATGCCTCCGAGGGCAATGTCTATTTCGATGTCCGCAGTTATCCGGAATACGGGCAGCTCTCCGGTCACCGGCTCGACGATGTGCATCAGGGCGAGAGCGCGGGGATCGGCAAACGCGATCCCCGCGATTTCACGCTGTGGAAGGCGGCGAAACCGGGCGAGCCCACCTGGCCGTCGCCCTGGGGTCCGGGCCGGCCGGGCTGGCATCTGGAATGCTCGGCCATGGCCGAGTTCTATCTCGGATCCGAATTCGATATCCACTGCGGTGGAATGGATCTGGTGTTCCCTCATCACGAGAACGAAATCGCGCAGTCCAAGGCCGCGGGACACGGATTCGCCCAGTACTGGTTGCACAACGGCTGGGTCACCATGGGCGGCGAGAAGATGTCGAAATCGCTCGGCAATGTGCTGTCCATTCCGAACGTGCTGAAATCCGTGCGCGCCGTGGAATTGCGTTTCTATCTGGGTAGTGCGCACTACCGGTCGATGCTGGAGTATTCCGACAAGGCGCTCGCCGATGCCGCCCAGTCGTATCAGCGGATCGAAGCCTTCGTGAACCGGGTCGCCGAACGTGGTGGCGATATTCCGATGGGGAAGTGGACCGACGGATTCGCCGCCGCTCTCGACGACGATCTCGGAGTCCCCAAGGCGCTGGCCGAAATCCACCACGGTGTGCACGAGGGCAACCGGGCGCTGGACGCCGGTGTCATCGATACCGCCCGTGAACATGCCGGTCAGGTCCGCGCGATGCTCGATGTGCTGGGTGTGGACCCGCTGGACCCGCACTGGCACGCCGGCGCCGATCATTCCGCCGCCGATGCCGCCCTCGAGGTGCTCGTCGCCGCGGAGCTGGAACGCCGCCAGCAGGCCCGGGCCGCGAAGGACTGGGCCAGCGCCGATGCCGTCCGCGACCGGCTGGCGGCGGCCGGTATCGAAGTCACCGACACCCCCGGCGGCGCGGAATGGTCGCTGGGCGCACCTACCCCCGGAAAGGCGGGCTGATGGCCGGCAACTCACAACGTCGAGGTGCGATCCGCAAGGGCGGCACCAAGAAGGGGCAGGTGGTCGGATCCGGCGGGCAGCGGCGGCGTGGATTGGAAGGCCGCGGTCCGACACCGCCCGCCGAAGCGCGCACCAAACATCCGGCCGCCAAGCGCTCCGCGGCGAAAGCCAAAGCGGCGCAGAACAAACCTGCTCCGCGTGGTGGCCGTCCGGCCGGTCGGCACGGTGACGACGGCCCGGAGCTGGTGCTGGGCCGCAACCCGGTGATCGAATGCCTGCGCGCGGGCGTACCCGCCACAGCCCTGTACGTGGCGGTCGGCACCGAGAACGACGAACGCCTCACCGAGAGTGTGCGGATCGCCGCCGATACCGGCATCTCCATCCTCGAGGTGCCGCGTACCGACCTCGACCGGATGAGCGCCAACGGCCTGCATCAGGGTATGGCGTTGCAGGTACCGCCCTATCGCTACGCGCATCCGGACGATCTGCTCACCCGGGCCCTGGAATCTCCGGAACCGGCGCTGCTGGTCGCGCTGGACAATATCTCCGACCCGCGCAACCTGGGCGCGGTCGTGCGCTCGGTGGCGGCGTTCGGCGGTCACGGCGTGGTGATCCCGCAGCGACGCAGCGCCAGCGTCACCGCGGTCGCCTGGCGGACCAGCGCCGGCGCCGCGGCCCGGCTACCGGTCGCGCGGGCGACGAATCTCACTCGCACGCTGAAGGATTGGGCTGCCCGCGGCGTGCAGGTGATCGGCCTGGACGCCGGAGGCGACACCTCGCTCGACGATTTCGACGGCACCACCGCCACCGTGATCGTCGTGGGCTCCGAGGGTAAGGGCCTGTCCAGGCTCGTACGCGAGAACTGCGACGCCATCCTCAGCATCCCGATGGCGGGTCCGGTGGAATCCCTCAACGCCTCGGTCGCGGCGGGCGTGGTCCTCGCCGAAACCGCCAGACAGCGCCGCGCCTGAACGACCCGCCCGAGCTTTCACGACGCCAATCACCTCATGGCACCGTAGAATTCGACGTGTGGTGATACCCAACGCGCCCATCGACAAGCCGGTCGAGCACCCGCACGCGACGGCGGTGCTCTTCCTCGGTGCGCTCAGCGTGCTGTGTTGTGGGCTGGCCGGCCCGGTGGCCTGGGCGCTGGGTAAGCGGGCCCTCGATCAGATCGAGGAGTCCGGAGGGGCGTACGGGGGGCACACCCAGGTCGTGGTCGGATTCACCCTCGGCGTCATCGGCACGATTCTCATGATCGTGCTGGCGGTGCTGTTCCTGCTCGTCTGGTTCAGCGGCGGCTGATCCTGCCGCTCAATCCAGGCTCTGCTGGCCCGCCCACTTCGTGCGGGCCCAGGTCGGCCATTCCTCGCTGATCGAACCCGACCAGGTGGGCTGGCGGCGTTCCCGGAAAGCCGCCATCGCCTCGCCGGCGTCGTGTCCATCGGCGATATGTTCGTTCAGATCGCCCTCCAGCTGACCCACGACGTTCGGCTCCAGCCCGACCCCCTCCCAGAGCAGCCGCTTCGACAGCGCGGCGCTCAGCGGTGCGGAACCGTTGGCGATATCGTGCGCGACCGCCATCGCGGTGGGTAGTACCTCGGCCGCGGGCAGGCAGGCGTTGGCCAGCCCCATCGCCTTGGCCTCGTCCCCGTCGAAGGTGCGGCCGGTGAGCAGGATATCGGCGGCATTGGCCAGCCCCGCCAGCCGCGGCAGCGTCCAGTGCACATACCCGTCCGCGAGCACCCCGCGCCGCACCTGACTGAGCGCGTACACCGCGTCATCGGCCACATACCGCAGGTCGCATTGCAGCGCCAGCGCCAGCCCGGCCCCCACCGCATGCCCGTTGACCGCCGCGATCACCGGCTTACGCACCAGGAACGGCGGCGGATCGATACTCGCGCTCACCTCGCCCACCCGATCGGAGAGGTCGGCACCGGCGCAGAAGGCCGGCGGCGTCCCCGTGATCACCACGACCCGGATGGCGTCCTCGGCGTCACACCGCTTCAACGCCGCCCCCAGCGCCTCCGTCATGGCCGGGTTGAAAGCGTTCTGCTTCGCCGGCCGGTTCAGCGTGAGGACGGCGATGCCCGCTGAGACATCGACGAGCAATTCCGAACTCATGGGGTGAGTTTATGGCGCGGCATATTCGCGCGGGGTTCGGGAGGTGATTTCGGAGCCGCTCCGCCGCTCGAGGCTTCGGGCGCCGAACCCTTTTCAGGGCCGCGTAGAACTCGGCTCCGAGCGACTGCGGGAGACGATCTGGATCCGAACCCAGCTGGCCAGAGGTGTGCGGAAGACAGGACGGAAGCTCTCTCCCGAGCCCGGTGAGATCGACACATGACCCGGACAACCACCCCACATCCGCATGGGGTCGGCCCGCGAAACGACCCACACTCCGAGCGCCGAGTCCAGCGAGGCCCACAAAGGTTGCGGGCCGTCCCGTGTTTCCGGCCTCGAAGCAAGGCGGCGCAGCCGCGAGTCTCGAGGCCGGAAACACGGGACCAAGAGGCCCGCAACCCGCGGCGCCGAAGGCGCCGCAATTACCTCAGCAGTTTGCGGGAGATGGCGTATTTGTGGACTTCGGTGGGGCCGTCGTAGAGGCGGAAGGGGCGCATATCGCGGAAGATCATCTCGACGACCGTTTCGTCGCTGACGCCGATGCCGCCGAGGACCTGGACGCAGCGGTCGGCGACCTTGAACAGTTCCTCGGAGACGAACGATTTCGCCATCGAGCTCTCGTGGCGGGCCTTTTCGCCCTGGTCCATGAGCCAACAGGCGTGCCAGATGGTGAGGCGGCACTGGTGCAGGGCGATCTCGTTGTCGGCGATCATGAAGGACACGCCCTGGTGTTCGCCGAGGGTTTTGCCGAAGGCGGTGCGGGTTTTGGCGTGGTCGATGGCGATGCTCTGGGCGCGTTCGGCGGCGCCGAGCCAGCGCATGCAGTGGGTGAGGCGGGCGGGGGCGAGCCGGAGCTGCGCATAGCGCAGGGCCTGGCCGGCCTCGCCGAGCAGTGCGGACTGCGGCAGTGTCAGCTTGTCGAAGCGGACGACGCAGTGTCCGGCGACATAGTTGCGGTCCATGGTGTTCATGGTGCGTTCGATGACGATGCCGGGCTGATCACCGTCGGTGAGGAACAGGGTGGGGCCCGACGGCAGGTGCGGGTTGTCTTCGAGCTTGGCCATGATGATCCAGGTCTTGGCGCCGTTGGCTCCGGTGATGAGCCATTTGCGGCCTTCGATGGTGAAGTTCTCGCCGTCGAAGGTGGCGGTGGTGGCGAGCTGGCCGGGGTCGGAGCCGGCGCCGTCGGGTTCGGTCATCGCGAATACCGAGCGCTGGTGGCCGTCGATGACGGGCTGGAGGTAGCGCTCGGTCTGGTCCGCGTCGGCGATCTTGGAGAGCAGGAACATATTGCCCTCGTCGGGTGCGGCGCAGTTCATGGCGACCGGGCCCAGCGTGGACCAGCCCGCGGCCTCGTAGAGGACGGCCTGTTCGATATGGGTGAGCCCGCGGCCGCCGAGGGCGGTGGGGGCCTGGATGGTCAGCAGTTTCTCGGCGCGGGCGAGTTCGACGAGTTCCTGGCGGAGTTCGTCGGTGGGGCCGTGCGCGGTGAGCCGGGGGTCGCGCTCGTAGGGGACGATCTTCTCGGCGACGAAGCGGCGGACCCGGTCACGTTCGGTGGCGAGGTCGGCGGGAATCGTGAAGTCGATCATCTGTGGTCACCTTCGTTCCGGGAGCGTTGGATCGAGCATACGAAACCCGCGCTCCCGGACTGAAGGCAGCTGCCCTCAAGGCGTATGTGGCGCTACCGGACCCGTGCGACCTGACGTTGCCGGGCGCCGATCACCCGGCAGACCAGGTAGATCACGAACGAGATCGTGGTCACGAAGGTGGAGACCGGGGCGCCCGGGGCCAGTGACAGCAGGATTCCGCCGACGGCCGAGATCTCCGCGAAGATCACCGCGAGCAGAGTGGCCCGCATCGGATCGGCGGTGAGCTGGGCCGCCGCGGCGGCCGGAGTGATGAGCAGGGCCAGCACCAGCAGTGCGCCCACGATCTGCACACCGAACGCCGCGGTGATGCCCAGCATCACCGCGAACAGGATGGACAGCGCGCGCACCGGGACACCGCGCGCGACCGCCACCTCGGGGTCGGTGCTGGCGAACAGCAGCGGACGGTAGACGACGGCCAGCACCGCCAGCACCGCCGCGGTGCAGGTGGCCAGCAGGGTCAGGCCGCCGAATCCGACGCTCACGACCTGGCCGGTGAGCAGGGAGAATTTGGAGCCGGCTCGTTCGGGGCCGAGCCACAGGAACAGCACCGAGAGACCGAGGCCGAAGGAGAGCACCACCGCGATCACCGAATCGCGTTCCCGGGCGCGTGTGCCCAGGATGCCGAAGAGCACCGCCGCGACCACCGAGCCGGCGATCGCGCCGAGCCCGACGCCCGCGCCGACCAGAAGCGCCGCGGCCGCGCCCGTCAGCGAAAGCTCGCTGGTGCCGTGTACCGCGAACGACATCTGGCGGCTGATGATCAGCGGGCCGATCACCCCGGCCAGCAGGCCCAGCAGCGCCGCGGCGACAACCGCCTGCTGGACGAAGTCGTAGCCGAGGAGATGGACGGTGGTCCCGAGGTCGAAGATCTCGCCCAGTACGTCGGAGAGCTGGTTCATCCGCGCGCCTGTTCGGTCCGGCGCACCGGTTCGGCCTCGGCCGGCCGGTGCGGGGTGCCGGGATCGCCGTGGCAGTGGGCGCCCGCGGTGCCGAGGGCGTCCATGGTGTCGCCCGTGCCGACCACCACCAGCCGGCCCCGGACCCGCAGCACATCGACGTCGGTCTGATAGAGCTCCGACAACACCGCCGAGGTCATGACCTGATCGGGCGTGCCGATCCGGAACTTCCCGTCCACGAGGTAGAGCACCCGGTCCACCAGCGGCAGGATCGGGTTGATCTCGTGGGTCACGAACAGGACCGCGGTCCCGTGCTCGCGGCGGCGCGCGTCGATGAGCCCCGATACCAGCTGCTGGCTGGCGAGATCGAGGCTGAGCAGCGGCTCGTCGCACAGCAGGACCGACGGGTCGCCGATCAGCGCCTGCGCCACCCGCAACCGTTGCTGCTCACCGCCGGACATGCTCTCCAGCGGCGCCTTCGCGAAGGCTTGGGCGCCGACATCGGCGATGGCCGCGGACACCTTGCGGCGGCGTTCGGCCCGCCCGCGCAGACCGAGCCCCCAGCGGTGCCCGTCGACACCGAGACCTACCAGGTCGGTACCGCGCAACTGCACACCGGCGTCGATCGTGCGCTGCTGCGGGATGTAGCCGATATCGGGGTGGCCGGCACGCGGAGCGGCCCCGGCCACGCGGGCACTGCCCGAGGACAGCGCGAGCTGGCCCAGCAGCACCCGCAGCAGCGATGTCTTCCCCGACCCGTTCGGCCCGAGCACCGCGATGAACTCACCCCGGGCGACGCTCAGGTCCAGCTCCCGCCACAGCGTCCGCTCACCGAAGGCCAGCGTGGCCGCGTCGAGCCGGACGGCGGGCGTCACGGCCGGGACGAGCGCGGAGTTCACGGTGGCACCGTTGCGGCCCGCCGATCCGTTCGGGCGGACCGCCCCGTCGGCCACGGGCGCGGCACGGTCCGCAGGCGAGGTATCGCTCATTGCATCCATCCGTTCGTCGCGGTCCGATCAGCCGAGGGCCTCGGCCAGGGCCTGGGCGTTCTGGGTCTGCCACGTCACGAAATCGAGCCCCGCCGGCAGTGTCTCCGTCACCTCGACCACCGGAATCCCGGCGGTCTCCGCCGCCGCGCGCAGGTCCTGACTCACCTTGTCCTCGGTCTGGACGTTGTACACCAGCACCCGGACCTGCTTCCCGGTGATCAGATCGCGAGTCGCGGCGACCGCCGCGGGCGCCGGATCGGTTTCCTGCTCGATCGCTTCCTGGTAGTCGCGCGGCGTCCGATCGACGGTACCCGCGTCCTGCAGCAGGAAGTACGCCAGCGGTTCCGTCTGCAATACCGTGGCGCCGGGCCGTTCGGCCGCGATCCGGTCCGTCTGCGCGCTCACCTGAGTGAGACGGCCGGTGAACTGGGCGGCGCGATCCGTGTAGGCCTGCGCGTGCTCCGGATCGATCTCCGCGAGCGCCGACCCGATCTGCCCCGCCACCGCCGCCACGGTCTCCATGTCGTACCAGACATGCTCGTTGGAATCGTCCCGGATCTCCGCGTCCCGCGACTCGACGGCCTCCACCGTCCGCTTACCCCGCCCGTCGATGGCCTTGCTGATGAACTCGTCGTAGTGCCCGCCGTTGAAGACCACCAGATCCGCGTCGCTGAGCTGGGCAGATTCCGCCGCCGAAGTCTCATGCGAATGCGGGTCGGCCGCCGGATCGGAGATGATCGCGGAGACATCGGCATCGGGCCCCGCCACCGCCCCCGCGATATCGGCCCACACATTGGTCGAGGCCACCACCGCCGGCTTCCCGGAATCATCCCCCGCACCCCCACACGCGGTGAGCACCGCGGCAGCCGCCACCCCCACCGAGACGAACAGCGCACTACGAACGAACTTAATGGGCACGGGACTACCTACCAGAGTTAATGGAAATCGTTTCCGTTTTACTTTAGCAGTGTTGATTGGCGCCGACTTCGTCGGCGCGGGTTGCGGGCCCCGAGGTCCCGTGTTTCAGCGCCCGAGACTGGCGGCTGCGCCAGATCCGAAGAGCGGCGGGTAGGGCAAGAGAGGGTTATAAGTCGTGTA
>NZ_JBSFRU010000212.1:0-11403 GCF_053589395.1 Nocardia sp. NPDC003345 | reverse complement strand
GCCCGGGTGCTCAGTAGGACTTCGGCAGACCCAGCGAATGCTGGGCGACGAAGTTCAGGATCATCTCCCGGCTCACCGGGGCGATGCGGGCGATCCGCGCGGCGCCGAGCATGGCCGACAGACCGTATTCGGAGGTGAGCCCGGAACCGCCGTGGGTCTGGATGGCCTGGTCGAGCGCCTTGATACTGGCTTCGGCGGCGGCGTATTTGGCCATGTTCGCGGCCTCCGCGGCGCCCATCTCGTCACCGGCGTCGTAGAGGGTGGCGGCCTTGAGCATCATCAGCCGGGCCAGTTCCAGTTCGATCTTCACCTGCGCCAGCGGATGCGAGATGCCCTGGTGCGCACCGATGGGGGTCTTCCAGACAGTGCGCTCCTTGGCGTAGTCCACCGCGCGGTCGAGGGCGTAGCGGCCGACGCCGACGGCCATCGCGGCACCCATGATGCGTTCCGGATTCAGGCCCGCGAACAGCTGCATGAGGGCGGCGTCCTCCTTGCCGACCAGCGCCGTGGACGGTAGCCGGACATCGTCGAGGAACAGGGTGAACTGGTGGTCCGGTTCGATGATGTCCATTTCCTGCGGGGTCTTCTCGAACCCGGGAGCGTCGGTGGGGACGATGAACAGCGCCGGTTTCAGCTTGCCGGTCTTGTGGTCCTCGGTGCGCGCCACGATCAGCACGGCCTCGGCCTGGTCGACCCCGGAGATGAAGATCTTGCGGCCGGTGAGCAGCCAGTCGTCACCGTCGCGACGGGCGGTGGTGGTGATCTGGTGCGAATTGGAGCCGGCATCGGGTTCGGTGATACCGAAAACCATCTTGGCCGAGCCGTCGGAGAGTTTCGGCAGCCATTCCGACCTCTGCGCATCGGTGCCGTATTTGGTGATGATGGTGCCGCAGATGGCGGGCGAGACCACCATGAGCAACAGACCCGCGCCCTGAGCCGACAGTTCCTCCATCACCAGCGCGAGCTCGTACATACCGGCGCCGCCGCCCCCGTATTCCTCGGGCAGGTTGACGCCGAGGAATCCGAGCTTGCCGGCCTCGGCCCACAGTTCGTCCAGCGGTTCGTTCTTCCGCGCCCGGGGCAGCACATAGTCGCGATAGTTGTATTTGGCGGCGAGCGCGGCGACGGCGGCGCGCAGCTCTTTGCGTTCGTCGGATTCGATGAAGCTCATTGCCTTCTCCTGATTTCAGCGCTGTTCGGGGGCATCGGTGGCGGGATCCACCACGGCGAGTACGGCTCCGACCTCCACCTGCCGGCCGACCTCGACATTGACGGCACTGAGCACGCCGTCGGCGGGTGCGGCGACGGTGTGCTCCATCTTCATGGCCTCCAGCCACAGAATCGGCTGCCCCGCGGTGACCGTACTGCCGACCTCGGCACCCAGCCGGATGACGGTGCCCGGCATCGGTGCCAGCAGCGATCCGGTGGCGACCTGGTCGGCGGGATCGGTGAACCGCGGGAGCCGGGTCAGCGCGACGGGCCCGAGGGCGGAATCGACACAGACGAGCTCGCCGTAACGGGCGACGGCGAAACCACGCCGCACCGGGCCGTGCGGGCCGGGAACCGCCAGCACCACCCCGTCGGGCGCGGCCGAGATCAGCTCCAGTCCGTCCATTCCGGCCACCTCGACCCCGGAGCGGGTGAAGCGGTAGCCGATCTCGTGGACACCGCTGACACGGCTCTCATAGGACTTGTGCTGGGACTGCGAGGGCAGATTGCGCCAGCCGCTGGGCGCGCCGGCCACCACCGTGGCCCCGGCCCGGTTGGCGGCGGCATCGGCGAGCGCCGCCGCGACCACGGCCAGTTCCTCGTCCGTCCCGCTGACCAGCGGCGCGGCCAGCTCGTCCAGGCCGTGGGTGGCGAAGAAGGCGGTATCGGTGTCCCCGGCCAGGAAGGCCGGATGGCGCAACACCCGGACCAGCAGGTCGCGGTTGGTCACCAGACCGTGGATTCGGGCCCGGTGCAGCGCCCCGGCCAGCAGCCGGGCGGCCTCGTCGCGGGTGCGGCCGTAGGAGATGACCTTGGCCAGCATGGGGTCGTAGTGCACGCCGACCACGGACCCGTCGAGCACGCCGGAATCCAGCCGGACGCCGGGCCGGTCGAGCAGATCGAATTCGGCGGTCACCGAGGGGATATCGATATGGTGCACGGTGCCGCTCTGCGGCTGCCAGTCCTGCGCCGGATCCTCGGCATAGAGCCGGACCTCGATCGAATGACCGCGCATGGCGGGTGGCTCGGGGTCGAGATGACCCCCCTGAGCGACCTCCAGCTGGATTCGCACCAGATCGAGACCGGTCGTGCACTCGGTGACCGGATGCTCGACCTGCAGGCGGGTGTTCATCTCCAGGAAGAAGAACTCGCCGGTCTCGTCGGCCAGGAATTCGACCGTACCGGCGCCGGTGTAACCGATGGCGGCAGCGGCCTGCCGGGCCGCCTCGAACAGCCGGTCGCGCATTCCGCCGGGGACCACCCGGCCACCGGACCCGGCCGCGGCGCCGTCGCGCAGGCCTTCGGCGTCGATCCGCTCCACCAGTGGTGAGGGCGCCTCCTCGACGACTTTCTGGTGCCGCCGCTGAATCGAGCATTCCCGCTCGCCGACGGCCCAGATGGTGCCGTGGGTATCGGCCATCACCTGCACTTCGATATGGCGACCGGTCTCCAGATAACGCTCGCAGAAGACGGTGGGGTCGCCGAAGGCGGATTCGGCCTCGCGCCGCGCGCCCTCCAACTGTCCGGGCAGTTCGGCCAGCGCCCGCACGACCCGCATACCGCGGCCGCCGCCACCGGCGGAGGCCTTGATGAGAACCGGCAACTGATCCTCGGTGACCTCGCCGGGGTCGAGTTCGGCCAGGACCGGTACCCCGGCGGCGTCCATCATCTTCTTGGCCGCGACCTTGGACCCCATCTCCTCGATCGCGGCCGCGGGCGGCCCGATCCACACCAGCCCGGCGGCTTCGACGGCGCGCGCGAATTCGGCGTTCTCGGAGAGGAATCCGTAACCGGGGTGCACGGCATCGGCACCGGTCGCCTGGGCGGCGGCGATGATCAGGTCGGCGCGCAGATAGGTTTCGGCGGGGGTGTTCCCGGGCAGCCGGACCGCCGCGTCCGCCTCGGCGATATGCGGTGAATCCGCGTCCGCGTCGGAATAGACGGCGACCGCGCCCAAGCCCATCCGGCGGCAGGTCGCGAAGACGCGACGCGCGATCTCCCCGCGATTGGCGACCAGGACGCTGGTGATGGGTTGTTGTGAATTCGTCACGTCCGGCCTCACATTCGGAAGACGCCGAAGGATTCGGCGCCCTGGACAGGGGCAGTGTGGATGGCCGACAGCGCCATCCCCAGCACCGTGCGGGTATCGCGCGGGTCGATGACACCGTCGTCGAAGAGCCGGCCGGACATGAACATGGCCAGCGATTCGGCCTCGATCTGCGCTTCCACCATGGCGCGCATCCCGGCGTCGGCCTCCTCGTCGAAGGCCTGCCCGCGCGCTTCGGCGGCGGCCCGGCCGACGATGGAGATCACCCCGGCCAGTTGCGCCCCGCCCATCACCGCGGATTTCGCACTGGGCCAGGCGAAGACGAAACGCGGGTCGTAGGCGCGGCCGCACATTCCGTAGTGCCCGGCGCCGTAGGATGAACCCATCAGTACCGAGATATGCGGCACCTTGGAATTGGATACCGCGTTGATCATCATCGCGCCGTGTTTGATGATGCCCTTCTGCTCGTATTCCTTGCCGACCATATAGCCGGTGGTGTTGTGCAGGAACAGCAGCGGCGTATTCGTCTTGTTGGCGAGCTGGATGAACTGGGTGGCCTTCTGCGATTCCTCGGAGAACAGCACACCGCGCGCGTTGGCGAGGATACCGACGGGATACCCGTGCAGGTCGGCCCAGCCGGTCACCAGGCTCGACCCGTAGAGCGGTTTGAACTCGTCGAAATCGGAGCCGTCGACGATCCGGGCGATCACCTCGCGCGGATCGAACGGGATCTTGAGGTCCGGCGGGACGATACCCAGCAGGTCCTCGGGGTCGTACAGCGGTTCGAGCACCGCGGGACGCGGCCGCGGACCCTGCTTGGTCCAGTTGAGCCGTTTGACGATACGGCGCCCGATCCGGATGGCGTCCTGTTCGTCGAGCGCGTAGTAGTCGGCCAGGCCCGACACGCGGGCGTGCATATCCGCGCCGCCGAGGGATTCGTCGTCGGATTCCTCGCCGGTGGCCATCTTCACCAGCGGCGGTCCGCCGAGGAACACCTTGGAACGTTCCTTGATCATCACCACGTGATCGGACATTCCGGGGATATAGGCGCCGCCCGCGGTGGAGTTGCCGAAGACCAGGGCGATGGTGGGGATACCGGCCGCCGACGCCTGGGTGAGGTCGCGGAACATCCGCCCGCCCGGGACGAAGACCTCCTTCTGCGTGGGCAGATCGGCACCGCCGGATTCCACCAGCGAGATCACCGGCAGCCGGTTCTCACGGATGATGTCGTTGATCCGCAGTGTTTTGCGCAGCGTCCACGGGTTGGAGGTGCCGCCGCGCACGGTGGGGTCGGGGGCGACGATCATGCACTCCACGCCCTCGACCACGCCGATCCCGGCGACCGTGCTCGCCCCGACCTGGAATTCGCTGCCCCAGGCCGCGAGCGGGCACAGTTCCAGGAACGGGGAGTCCTCGTCGATGAGCAGTTCGATACGTTCGCGGGCGGTCAGTTTGCCGCGTTTGCGGTGCCGGGCCAGTTTCTCCGGGCCGCCGCCCGCGACGACCTTCTCGAACTCGACCGCGACCTCGGCGAGCTTTTCCGTCATGGCCTCGGCGGCCGCGGTGTATTCCGCGCCGGTGGTGTCGAGGGTGCTGCGCAGCGTCGTCATGATTGATACCCCAGTCGTTTCGCGGCCAGGCCGGTGAGGATTTCGGTGGTGCCACCGCCGATTCCCAGGATCCGCATATCGCGGTACTGGCGTTCGACCTCGGATTCCCGCATATAGCCGAGTCCGCCGAAGAGTTGCACCGCCTGATTCGCCACCCACTCACCGGATTCGACGGCGGTGTTCTTGGCGAAGCAGACCTCGGCGATCAGATCGGTTTCCCCGGCGGCCGCCCGCGCGGCGATATCGCGGGTGTAGACGCGGGCGATATCGACCCGGCGCGCCATCTCGGTGACGGTGTTCTGCACGGCCTGCCGGCCGATGAGCGGCCGGCCGAAGGTCTCCCGGGAGCGCACCCAGTCCAGGGTGAGGTCCAGGCAGCGTTGCGCGCTCGAATACGCCTGTACCGCGAGGCCGACGCGTTCGCTGACGAACGCCGAGGCGATCTGCAGGAATCCGGAGTTCTCCGGCCCCACCAGGTTCGAGACCGGTACCCGGACGTCCTGATAGGACAGTTCGGCGGTATCGGAAGCGCGCCAGCCCATCTTGTCCAGTTTCCGGCCGACCGTGAAACCGGGCGCGCCCTTCTCGACCACCAGCAGCGAGACACCCGAGGCGCCGGGGCCGCCGGTACGGACGGCGGTGACCACGAAATCGGCGCGGCAGCCGGAGGTGATGTAGGTCTTGGCGCCGTTGACGATGTAGTGGTCGCCGTCGCGGCGGGCGGTGGTGGTCAGATGGCCGACATCGGAACCGCCACCGGGCTCGGTGATGGCCAGCGAGCCGATCTTCTCCCCGGCCAGAGTCGGTTTCACCCAGCGTTCGATCTGGTCGGGGTCGCCCGCGCCGATGAGATGCGGAACGGCGATACCGCAGGTGAACAGGGAGGCGAACACACCCCCGGAGACGCCCGCGTAGTGCAGTTCCTCGCAGACGATCGCGCCGTCGATACCGTCGCCGCCGGCGCCGCCCGCGGCCTCGGGGAACTGGATGCCCAGCAGTCCGAGCGCACCGGCCTTCTTGTGCAGTTCGCGCGGGATCTCCCCGTCGCGTTCCCAGTCGTCGAGGTGCGGCAGGATCTCGCGTTCGGCGAACGCGCGGACGGTGGCGCGCAGTTCGCGGCGCTCCGGGGTGTTCCAGACAGTGCTCAAGACAGCAGCTCCAACGGTATGTCGAGATAACGGGACCGCAGCCATTCGCCGAGCCCCTTCGCCTGCGGATCGAACCGGGCCTGATAGGCCACGCCCGCACCCAGCAGACCGGTGACCAGGAAATTCAGCGCCCGCAGATTCGGCAGTACATGCCGCGTGACCTCCAGCGAGGCGGTCTCGGGCAGCAGTTCACGCAACCGCTCGACCGTGAGTTCGTGTACGAGCCAACGCCATTGGTCGTCGGTGCGCACCCAGACCCCGATATTCGCGTCACCGCCCTTGTCGCCGCTGCGCGCCAGCGCGATCGTGCCGAGCGGCACCCGTTTGGTCGCGGTGAACGAAAGAGGCTCGGGAAGAACGGGTTCCGGCACGGGGGCCAGTTCGCGGGTCTCCGAGGGCCCACCCACCAGCACCTGGCAGCCGGCCGGGCGGTGCGCCACATGCGGGACCTCGGCGATATCGACGTATCCCGGCCGGTAGACACCGTAGGGGGATCCGTTGCCGGGCGGGGCGGTGAAACTGCAGCCCGGGTAACTGGCCAGAGCGAGTTCCACCGCGACCCCGGAGAACGCCCGGCCCACCTTGTTCGGGTCGGGATCGCGGACCACACAGCGCAGCAGCGCGCTGGCCTGTTCCTCGGTATCGGCGTCCGGGCGGTCCAGCCGCACCAGAGTCCAGTCCAGCTCGGCCGGGCGCTGGGGCAGCCAGGCCTCCAGCTGCCGCCGCGCCAGCGCGGCCTTCTCCTCGATATCGAGACCGGTGAGGATGAACTCCATCTCGTTGCGGAAGCCACCGAGGGTGTTCAGCGAGACCTTCACCGTGGGCGGCGGCGGCTCGCCCTCGACGCCCCGGATCGCCACCCGGTCCGGGCCGTCGGCCGCGAGTTCGACCGTATCGAGCCGGGCGGTGACATCGGGCCCGGCATAGCGCGCACCCTGGATCTCGTACATGAGCTGGGCAGCCACCGTGTCCACGGTGACGGCGCCGCCGGTCCCCGGATGTTTGGTGATGACGCTGCTGCCGTCGGCGCGGATCTCCGCGATCGGGAATCCGGGCCGGCCGAGATCGGGGAGCTCGGTGAAGAACGCGTAGTTGCCGCCGGTGGCCTGGGTACCGCATTCGATCACATGCCCGGCCACCACCGCTGCGGCCAGCCGGTCGTAATCGGAACGCGCCCAGCCGAAATGGGCGGCGGCCGGGCCGACCACCACCGAGGCGTCGGTGACCCGGCCGGTGATCACCACATCCGAGCCCGCGGCCAGGCATTCGGCGATACCCCAGGCGCCGAGGTAGGCGTTGGCGGTGAGCGGCGACCCCAGGCCGAGTTCGGCCGCCCGGCCGGTGAGGTCGTCACCGTCCACGTACCCGACCGCGATATCGAGCCCGAGGCGGGCGGCGAGTTCGCGAACCTTCTCCGCCAGCCCGGCCGGGTTCACCCCGCCGGCGTTGCTGACGATCTGGACATCGCGTTCCAACGCCAGACCGAGGCAGTCCTCCAGCTGGCGCAGGAAGGTCTTGGCGTACCCGAGACCGGAATCCTTCATTCGGTCGCGACCCAGGATCAGCATGGTGAGTTCGGCGAGATAGTCGCCGGTGAGCACGTCGAGATGCCCGCCCTCGAGCATTTCGCGCATGGCGCCGAACCGGTCGCCGTAGAACCCGGAGCAGTTACCGATGCGGATCAGGTCCGGATCGGCGGCCAGAGCACTCATCAGCGGTTGTGCCTCCTACCGTGGCGGCGGGCGGGACGGTGCGTGCCCGCGGCGGATGAGTTCAGCATCACAGGCGGTCGAGAAAAAAGCAAGCACGCGTGCTTGTTAACTGACGAGACGCCGACCCGGACCACCGTCACCGGGCTCGACCAGGCAAAATGTCCCACCGTGTCCACCGATGTCGCTGTCGTCCTGCTGTTCACCCTCGCCGGTTTCCTCATCGGCGGCGCCTACACCACCTGGAAGACCACCCGCCCGCTGGCAATCGCGCTCGGCGTTGCCGCGGCCCTCGCGGCGGCGGCCGCGGTGCTCTGGCTGCTGTAGCCGGTGGCCCCGAGCGGCAGTAGCCCGTAACCTTTTTCACAATCCGGATTTCGCTGCGAGGTTTCCCGCGTGCGTGCGCGGGGCACTATGCCTTCGGAGACCCAGCGCCGGCGATCCGGCCGACCACGGCCGACCGCCTGCCCTGGACCCGATGGAGACGCGCCGGCCCTGCCCATCTGCGCCGGGCAGGGCCGGCGCACCCCTCCTAGCTCCCGGGCGTGATTCCCAGCATGAGATCGAGCAGGTGGTCCACCAGCGTCACCGCCGTCTCCGCGGTGTACTGACCGGGCAGCATTCCCTGCGCGAGCCCCCCGATGGCGGCCAGGATCAGCTCGGCGTTCAGATCCACGGTTTCGGATGAGCCGTTGCGTTCGAGCTGCTGCGCGACGATGGTCACCAATGCCCGGGGCGCGGCGAGCGTCTCCTCGGCGCTGATACCCCGGCCCGCGATCGCGGCGGTATTGAATGCCCCCAGAACGACCGCCTCCTCCCGGCGCGCGTCGTCGAGCGGGAGCAATTCGGTGAGTACCGCCCGGATGAACTCCCGGGGACCGGCACCCGGCGGCAGCTCGGCCATCCGCTTGGCGAAACGAGCCCCGGCGTCCTCCATGACCGACCGATGGGTCGCCAGCAGGAACTCCCGCTTGGTGCCGAAGTAGTACTGCACCAGTCGCACCGACAATCCGGCCTCGGCCGCCACCGTCTGGAAGGTCACCGATTCCAGTCCGCCCGCGACGATCACCCGGCGGGTGGCATCGGTGATCTCCCGCCGCCGTACTTCGTGATCGACCAACCGTGGCACGAGCTCCGCCACCTTCCTTTCCCGTCCGGCCCCGACGACTGGATGGTATACCCATACCAATTATATGGTATGTTCATATCACCAACGGCGAGAGGGAGATGATGCCGAAAACGGGGAGATTCACCAGCGACGACGCGAAAGCCGCGCACCGGCGGGCCTACGACGCCCTGGCCGCGCGCTGGCCGGTCCCGTCGACCACCTTCGATGTGGAAACGTCATTCGGGACAACGCATGTGCGCAGGTCCGGGGCGGGCGAGGGGGCACCGATCCTGTTGCTGCCCGGTATCGCGGGAAACGGGACGGTCTGGCACCGGTTCATCGAGGATTTCGCCCGCGACCGCGTGGTCTACACCCCGGATGTCATCGGATGGCCGGGACGCTGCGTACAGACCGAACCGCTGCGCGACGGCGCCGATATCGCGCGCTGGGTTGCGGAGATGCTGGACGGGCTCGGTGTGGCACGGGTTCATCTGGCCGGGAACTCACTCGGGACCTGGCTGGCGGCCATGGTCGCGGTGCACCGGGGCGAACGGCTGGCGAGTCTCACCATGTTCGAACCGGGCGGCGCCACCTTCACCAAACCCAGCGCGAGCCTGCTGTTCAAATTCGTACTCATGGGTATGCGGCCGACTCCGGAGCGGATGCGGAAGTTCAACCAGTGGCTCACACCCCGCGCCGAACTCGACGCCGAGGAACTCGCCATGGCCGCGGCGGCGGCGAAATTCCGGCCCGGGATGCCCTGGGACCGCATGCTCACCGATGAGCAGATGACCGCGCTGACCGCGCCGCTGCTGGTGCTCTACGGCGCGGACACGGTGGTCAGCGATCCCGTGGCCGGGGCCGAGCGAATCCGGAAGTTCATTCCTACGGCGGAAGTGCAGACCTATCCGGGCGTCGGACACGACCTGCTCTGGGCCAACCCCGAACAGGTGATCCCCCGCTTCCTCGACTTCATCGACAGTCACGACCAAGTGCGCGCCTGAGCGCGCAAGCGGCGATCAACGCGGCCGTCGACCCATCGGTGGCCGGCATCCGCGGGCAGTACCCGGCACCGAGGCAGGTCAGGTGCCCAGTAGGGCGGCCTTCAGGTCGCGGGCGGCCGCTTCCGGGTCGGTGGCGGCGGTGATCGCGCGCACCACCACGATGCGTTCGGCGCCCGCGGCCACGACCTCCGGCAGGGACGCGCCGTCGATGCCGCCGATGGCGAACCAGGGCCGGGCCGGCTGCGCGGCGGCCGTACTACGGACCAGTTCCAGACCGGCGGGGTCGCGGCCGGGTTTGGTGGGTGTCGCCCAGACCGGGCCGGTGCAGAAGTAGTCGATGTTCTCGTCGGCGGCGGCCAGCCGGGCCTGCTCCGGGTCATGGGTGGACTGTCCGATCACCACCTCGGCGCCGAGGATGCGGCGCGCGTACCACGGGGGTAGATCCTGTTGTCCCAGGTGAAGCACATCGGCGTTGGCGGCCAGCGCGATATCGGCGCGGTCGTTGACCGCGAGCAACGCGCCGTGGCGGCGGGTGGCGGCCTTCAGTTCGGCGAGTGCGGCGAGTTCACCCTTCGCCTCGAGCGGGCCGAACCGCTGTTCGCCCGCCGAGCCCTTGTCACGGAGCTGGATGATGTCGACGCCGCCGGCCAATGCGGCGTCCGCGAACTCGGCGAGGTCACCTTTCTCACGCCGGGCGTCGGTGCACAGGTAGAGCCTGGCGGTCGCGAGTCGGTCGCGCGGTGGCAGCGTTCGGCGAGCGGAGGACTGTTGCACAACTGCCACGGTAGCCGCGCTAACGTGGAGATGTCGCAAGAGGTAGAGGCCGCGGTACGTAGAGCGCCGCGGTACGTAGAGCGCAGTGCGAACATCCGCGCGCACGACCCGGGTCCGGTGGCGGCGCCGCGCCGGCGAGATCGTGCGCGAGCAGTCCCGGAGGAGGTGGCGTGATGACCGTGCGCGATCCCGGTGCACCATCCGTCGCCGTCGTGGGCGGTGGTGTCATCGGATTGGCGGTGGCCTGGCGGGCCGCGGCCTCCGGCCAGCCGGTGACCCTGTTCGATCCGGCCGTGGGCTCGGGCGCGTCGTGGGTGGCCGGCGGCATGCTGGCGCCGCTCTCGGAGGGCTGGCCGGGTGAGGACGAGGTGCTCGCCTTCGGCGCGGCGGCATTGGCGAGCTGGCCCGGATTCGCGCGGCGGCTCGCGGAGGCCACCGGCGTGGATGTCTTCGTCGCCACCGAAACGCTGACCGTCGCCCAGGACACCGCCGATGCCGCGGACCTGCGCACCGTGGCCGACTGGGTCGGGGAACGCGGGCACGACCTGCGAGTACTTGACCGGGCCGGGGTGCGGGCGCTGGAACCCGGACTCGCCCGCGGTATCCGGGCCGGGCTGCTCGCCGCCGCCGAACCCGCGATCGACAACCGCCGCCTGGTCACCGCGTTGCGCAAGGCCGTCGCGGAGGCCGGGGTCGTGCTCGACCCCACCTCGGTCCGCGACCTCGACGCGCTGCCCCAGGACCGCATCGTGCTGGCCGCGGGCGCGGCCTCGGCGAAACTGTGGCCCGGCCTG
>NZ_JBSFRU010000211.1:0-11519 GCF_053589395.1 Nocardia sp. NPDC003345 | reverse complement strand
GGGGGTGTGCGGCCCCCACCCCCCGCGGCGCGGTCGCCCTGGTGGATGAGTGCGTCGATCCGCCGTTTGTAATCGTTGAATTCCGGCGTGGTGGACTCCCGCTCGCGGGGCAGGTCGATCGTGACGACCTCGCGGATATGTCCCGCGGACCCGTGCGCGGTACCTCCGGCCATCACCACCACCCGGTCGGACAGATACACCGCCTCCTCCACACTGTGGGTGACGAAGACGACCGTCACACCCGAATCACGATGGATACGAGCCAGTTCGGCCTGCATCCCGGTGCGGGTGAGCGCGTCCAGGGCGCCGAAGGGTTCGTCCATCAGCAAAACGGCCGGGCGGTTGGCCAGTACCCGGGCGATGGCCACCCGCTGCTGCATACCGCCGGACAGCTGATGCGGGAAGGAGTCGCGCACCCGGGTCAGGCCGACGGTTTCCAGGCAGCGATCGGTGGTCTCGCGGATATCGTCGCGGGTCATGCGGGCCTGTTTCGGGCCGTAGGCGATGTTCTCCGCGACGGTCAGCCACGGGAACAGGCCGTAGTCCTGGAAGACGACCCCGCGGTCGGGGCCGGGGCCGGTGATCGGTTCGTCGCCGACGGCCACCGCGCCCCGGGTGGCGGTTTCGAATCCCGCGAGAATGCGCAGCAATGTGGACTTTCCACACCCGCTGGCGCCCACGACGCAGACGAATTCTCCGGCGGCGATATCGAGCGTGACCCCGTCCACCGCATAGCCGGCCGCGCCCGGGAACTGCTTACCGAGCCCGTCGAGCACGATCCGGGCGGGCCGGTGCGGGCGTCGGCGGGTGGAATAGATCTTCATGGTGATCACCTGATCCGGGTGGAGTGGGTCATGGAAGGAGGGGCCGCCGCCCGGCGAGCAGGCGCACGGCCAGCATGAGGATGCGGTCGGCGAGGAATCCGGCCAGCCCGATCACGATCATCACCGCCACGATGAGGTCGGTACGCGACTGTTCGCGGGCCTGGGTGATCAACGCGCCCAGACCCACCCGGATACCGACGGTCTCACCGACCACCAGGATCACCCAGGACAGTCCCAGCGCGATCCGCAGACCGGACACGATGGTGGGAATCGCGGCCGGTAGCACCACCTTGTACAGGGTCTGCGCGGGCGGGGTCCCGAGCATGGCGGCGGCCTCGAACAACCGCGCCGGCACCGCGCGAACGCCGGCGATCGTGTTGATCAGGATCGAGAACACCGCGGCGAGGAAAACCAGGAAGATCGTCGCGCGGTCGCCGAAACCGATGATGAGCAGCGACAGCGGGGCCCACGCGGTCACCGGGATGGGCCGGATGAGGCCGAGGGTCGGTTCGAGCATCCGGTAGACCAGCGGCGAGCGGCCCATCACGATACCCAGCGGGACCGCGATGGCCGCGGCGATGGCGAAGCCCTGGACCACCCGCAAGGTGCTGGCGTAGAGGTGGATCCACAGGGTGCCGCTGTAGGTGTCGTCGACGATCCCGCCGGCCGCGAGGTCGGCCAGCCGCCGCGCCACCTCGTACGGGGTGGGCAGGAATTCCATCTGGATACCGAACGGGAGCGTCCAGCCGCCGCCCACGCCGTGATGCCACAGCAGTAGCCCGAGCACCGGTACCGGCAGCGCCCAGAGCAGGGTGACGGCCTTGGCCCGGTAACGCGGCCACCGGCCCGGGCCCGCACCGGGCCCGGCCGCTACCGGGGCGGCGGACGGGCCCTGCTCCGCGGCGGTTCCGGCCGTCGCGCCCAGCGCTGTCATCCGGCCGCGCCCACGGTGTCGAGGAATTCGGTGCGGAAGACCTTCGTCATATCCGGCGCGGCCGGAAGCTGGTCGAAGGCCACCATCTGCCGCGCGAGTTCGCCGACCCGCTGCCGGTATTCGTCGTCCAGCTGCCAGCGCAGGTCGATATTGGTGATGGCGATATCGGTGACCGCCCGCTCCATCCCGAAGGTCTCCACCAGCCCGGCGGCCCAGGCACCGGGGTCGCCCTTCATGAAGTCGATGGCGCGGGTGAACGCGCCGACGGCGTCGCGGGCGCGGTCGGGTTCGGCGTCCAGGAAGGCGCCGTTACCGCCGAAGACGATATTGGTGGCACCGATCGGGGTCTCATACGGCGAGACGATCTGATGGGCGCCGGCCTGCCGGGCGATGGAGACGCCCATCTCGGCGCTGAGGAACGCGTCCACCCGGCCGGCCGTATAGGCGCCGGCCATATCCGAATAGGCCAGATTCACCAGTTGCACATCGGCGTCCGGATCGAGGCCGTGCCCGCGCAGCGTGAGTTTCAGCGCGATCTCCTGGGAGGATCCGGCCGGGAAACCGATGCGCTTACCCCGCAGATCCTGCACCGTCTTCAGCTCGGGGCGCCCGACGAAGCCGGAGCCGCCGTCGGCCGCCGAGGCGATGATCCGGACGTCCTGTTCGGCGGCCACTCCGGCGAGCATGGCCGGCGCGCCGAGAACACCGAGGTCGATGGCACCCGAGGCGAGCGCGTTCTTGATATCGGGCGAATTCTCGAACAGCACGATCTCGTAGGTGGTGTTCTCCGGCGCGAACCGCTGCATGAAGTACGGGGCGTACAGATGCGGCTGCCCGCGCAGGGTACCGATCTTGATCGCGCCCGGATCGCCGCCGACGCTGTCGGGTGTGGCGATACATCCGGTCAGGCCGGCGACCGCCAGGGCCGCGACCGCGACGATCGAGAAGATATGACGGAGTGGACGTTTCATACTCGGTCCTCACTGTGGAGCGGCCCCGCGGCGGGCACAGCGACGCTGCTGCGTGCGAGGCGGATCAGGGAACGGTCGGTACCGGGCGCGCCGAGCAGGCAGACCCCGATCGGCACCCCGTCGTGCCCGCCCAGCGGCAGCGTCACCGCGGGCAGGCCCGCGATCGCCGCCAGGCAGGTCAGTGCGACGGTGCGGGCGCGGGCCGCCGCGAGTACCGCCGGGCCCGCCGATCGCGGTGGCGGCGCGGTCGCGGTGGCGGGCAGGATCAGAGCGCGGCCGGCCACCGCGTCCCGGATCCGGACCGCCGCTCCGGCCAGCACCGCGCGGGCGGCCTCGGCCTGTTCGGGGGTCACCGACGCGGCGAACGCGAACCGCTCGGCCACTTCGGTTTCCAGTACGCCGGGATGCGCGGCGACCCACTCCCCGTGGTTGCCCCATGCCTCGAATGCCTGCACGACGCGGAACGCCTCGGCCCAGGTGCCGTCCGGGCTCAGATCCACTCGCGTGGCGCCGAGCGTGCTCGCGTAGCCGCGGACGGCGGCGGCGATCGGGGTATCGGCCAGATCGCACAACGCCGGGTCTACCGCGAACCCGACCTCGCCGATCGGGGTATCCGCGGGCGCCGTCCCGGCTACCCCGCCATCGGCCGCGCTCACGGCGAAACCCACGAACTCCGGTCCGTTCGGCGCGAATCCGGTGGACCGCGCGCCGGCCTGGAACACGCAGTCGGCGACCGCGGCCAGGGTGGCGCCGTCACGGGTGAGCCAGCCGACCGCGTCGAACGACTGCGCCAGCGGCAGCAGTCCCGTGGTCGCGACGCGGCCGTGGGTGGTGCGGATCCCCCAGAGCCCCTGGTAGGCGGCCGGCACCCGGATCGAGCCGGCTGTATCGGTACCGAGTCCGATACTCACCTCGCCGCGCCGCACCGCCACCGCCGGGCCGCTGGTCGAGCCGCCGGGGATCCGGTCGGGGGCCGCCGGATTGACCGGCATGCCGAATTGCCCGTTGCCGCCGGTGAGGCTGTAGGCGAATTCGTCGGTCTGCGCGATACCGGCGATCCGCGCCCCCGCAGCCAGCAGCCGGGCCGGGACCGCGGCGTGCTCGCGGGCGGGTGGACCGTCGAGCGCGTAGCCGGGCACCCCCGCGCCGACGGTATATCCGGCCAGCGCGTACAGGTCTTTGACCGCCACGGTATGGCCGGTGAGCAGCCCCGGGGCGGTGGCCTCGATCAACGGTGTACCGATCAGGCGCCAGACCGTGGTGTCCACGGCGCCGGTCACGGTCACCGCACCCGCTCCAGGATCCGGCGGGCCAGCGCGGTGTCGGCACCCGGGCCGAAATCGGATCGGCGCACCGCGGCATGCACACCGCGCACCCGGTCCACGGCCTGCGAGATGGTGAAATCCGTGGCCGCGCTCAGATACAGATAGGCCCGCCGGGGTTCGGCCTCGAACAGTTCGGAGATCATCTCCACCGCATGGGTCACGCACAGTTCGAGCGCGGTGTTCAGATCGGTGTGCAGGCCGGTGGGGATCAGCAGACCGTGGGCGGCGGCGAACGGGCCGATCCGGCCGCCGAATCCGCCCGCGATCTCCGCCGCCGGGATCACGTCCACGGTGAGGGCGGCGCGCAGCGGGGCCTCGAGCGCGGTGAGCGCGACCTCGCCGTCGCCCTGGGCGAAATGCGGATCGCCGATATAGAGCATGGCGTCGGGGACCTGCACCGGCAGGAACAGGGTCGCGCCCGCCGTGAGGAGCTTGACGTCGATATTGCCGCCGTGCGGGCCGGGCGGTACCGAATCGACCCGCACACCGGTATCGGTGGCCACGCCCATGATGCCCAGGAAGGGTGCGAGCGGAAACGACGCCTGGGCCGCGCCGGGACCACCCGTGAGCGGCATGGTGGCGATCCAGTCGCCCTCGTGTGACCGCACCCGGCAGAATTGGCCGTAGTCACCGTCGAATCCCGGCCGCCCGGCGAGCACACCGCGACCGTGGCGGGTGGATATCACGCCGTAGGGCGCCCGCATGGTCAGCGCGTCGATCCGTACCGCCAGCAGATCTCCGGGCCGCGCCCCCGCGATCGCGATCGGACCGGTGACGATATGCGGCCCGGCTCCCGGTTCGCGCCGGCACCGGGCCGTCACCTCGACGGCGTCCGCGAGCACGTCCTCGCGTGCCACACCGTGATTTCCGAAGTAGCGCACTGGGTCCGAGCCCTGGTCCTCCAGGATGCCCTCGTGGCTGATCGTATCGATCACCATCGTCGTGCCCGGTGCGAACGTCGCCACCGGGGCATCGGAACGACAGGGCAACCGGCCCCAGCGCACCGTCCCGGGCTCCGCGGGAACGTATGCCGTACCCGGCTCGATTCCCATGTCCTGCTGCAGGACCGGGAAGGCCGCGGCCTCCTGCCAGGTCGCCGTCACCGCGATCTCCTTATTGGTCAGACCATATGTTGCACCGACCATAAGTTGCGGAATCCACCCTGGCGAGAACCGTCGACGAACGTAACGACCGATTTACCGGACCGCAATAGAACCTGGAAAACTGGTGCGCGGAGGTAACTTCCCCGACCAATTCGCCGACGGACACAGAGCCTCCGGCAACCGCCGGAGCCAGTCCGATGAAAACCGGAACTCGCCGAAACACAGAATTGGTCCAACCAATTGGCTTCGCCGGTACGGAACGACGTACCGGCGGCGCCACACACCGGGAACCCCAAAGCATCCGGGCACACGCGCCCTCCACCCCGGCCATCCGCGTGGGAACCATCGGGCACCGGCCCCACACCTCCTCCCCCGGCCATGGTGCGTAGCGTTCCGCGCGTACCCGGGCGAGGAGGACCAGATGACCGGCCAGGACAGCGGGCACACCGCAACCGTGGGCGACCGGCGGATCTACTACCGTGACCACGGCAGCGGACCGGCCGTGGTGCTGCTGCACGGCGGCGGCCCCGGCGCTTCGGGCGCGGCGGCCTACTCGCGCAATATCGACGCGCTCGCCCGCCGTTTCCGGGTGCTCGTACCCGATCTGCCCGGCTACGGCCGGTCCACCAAGGGGATCGACCGGTCCGATCCCTTCGGCGATCTGGCCGCCGCGATCGGCGGACTGCTCGACGCGCTGGCACTGCCGAGCGCGCATCTGGTCGGCAACTCCTACGGGGGCGCCGCGGCACTGCGGCTGGCGATGGACCGCCCGGATACCGTCGACCGGATGGTCCTGCTGGCCCCCGGCGGGATCGGCACCACCCGCACCCTGCCGACCGCGGGTCTGCGCGCCCTGCTGTCCTACTACGGCGGCGACGGGCCCGACCGCGGCAAACTCGCCGTTTTCCTGCGCGAATACCTGGTCTTCGACGGCAGCGCCGTCACCGACGAGATGATCGACGCCCGGTTCCGGGCGAGCCTGGACCCCGAGGTCGTCGCGAATCCGCCGCTGCGCCGCCCGTCCGGCCGGAGTGCCGCCCGGACCCTGCTACGCATGGATCTCACCCGCGATCCCCGGCTGCGGCGGGTATCGCATCCGACACTGGTCGTCTGGGGCGCGCGGGACCGGGTCAACCGGCCCGGCGGCGCCCGCATGCTGGCCGATCGGATGCCCGACTGCGATACCTACCGCGTCGCCGGCACCGGGCACTGGGTCCAGTGGGAGCGGGCCGCGCTGTTCAACGACCTGGCCACCACCTTCCTCACCGAGGCCCGCTGACCGGCCGGCCGGCGGCCGATCTCCCGGCAACCCGGATCAAGCGGGCGCCGTAATCCCGTAGCACCTCGCAATTTCAGACATATTGACCGAATGACCGTTCACTTTCGGTTATCGTCGGGCTACCGGGCGGCACGCCCGGCGGGAGATGCGCGACGCGGCGCGGCGCGGTCCCCCATCGGCTCGGCGGTCGGGTGACGATCGCATCGTTGGCGAAGAGGAGCAGCATGTACCCCGGTGCGCATGTCGATCGTTTCCCTGATAAACCGGCTGTCATCATGGCCGGAACCGGCGAGACGCTGACCTATCGGCAGCTCGAGGACAATTCGGCCCGGCTCGCCCGGCATCTGCACGAGGCCGGTCTGCGCCGTGGCGACCATATCGCGCTGCTGTCCGGAAATGATCCGAAGGTGTACGAGGCCTACTGGGCAGCACTGCGATCCGGGCTTTACATCACCGCCGTCAACCGGCATCTGTCCCCGGAGGAGATCGCCTATATCGTCGACGACTGCGGCGCCCGCGCGCTGATCGCGTCGGCCGGGCTGCGCGACGCCGCCGAGAAGATCGTGGACCAGACCCCGCGGGTGGAGCTCCGGCTCGCGTTCGGCGGCGATGTGGCCGGCTACGAATCCTATGAGAAGGCCCTGGCCGGGGCCTCCGCCGAACCGCTCGCCGACCAGCCGCGCGGCGCCGATATGCTCTATTCCTCCGGTACCACCGGCCGCCCGAAGGGCATCAAACAGCCGCTGTCGGACAGTCAGGTCGGCGATGAGCCCGGCGACCCCTACACCGCCGTTTTCGGCCCGCTCTACGGATTCGGACCCGATGCGGTGTACCTGTCGCCCGCGCCGCTCTACCATGCCGCGCCGCTGCGCTTCGGCGGCGTGGTGCACGCCCTGGGCGGCACCCTGGTGGTGATGGAACGGTTCGACGCCGAGCAGGCCCTGGCCGCGATCGAGCGCTACCGGGTCACCCACAGCCAGTGGGTGCCGACCATGTTCGTGCGGATGCTGAAACTCGACGAGGCCGTACGCGGCCGCTACGACGTCTCCAGTATGCGGGTCGCCGTGCACGCCGCGGCCCCGTGCCCGGTCGAGGTGAAACAGGCGATGATCGACTGGTGGGGCCCGGTCCTGTACGAGTACTACGCGTGCACCGAGGCCAACGGAGCCACCTTCATCGACAGTGAGCAGTGGCTGCGAAAGCCGGGATCGGTGGGCCCCGCCGGGATGGGTTCCATCCGGGTCTGCGGCGACGACGGCGCGGAGCTGCCGACCGGCGAGATCGGCACCATCTACTTCGAACGCGAGGAAGTGCCGTTCACCTATCACAACGATCCGGCGAAAACCGAGGACGCGCAGCATCCGGACCATCCGACCTGGACCACCACCGGCGATATCGGTTACGTCGACGCCGACGGTTTCCTCTTCCTCACCGACCGCAAGGCGTTCATGATCATCTCCGGCGGGGTGAACATCTATCCGCAGGAGGTCGAGGACGCGCTGGCCCTGCATCCGAAGGTGCTCGACGTCGCGGTGATCGGCCTGCCCGACGAGGAGATGGGCGAAGCGGTGAAGGCGGTCGTGCAGCCCGCGCCGGGTGCCGAACCCGGGCCGGAACTGGCCGGCGAACTGCGTGACTACCTGCGCGCCCGGATCGCGCACTACAAGGTCCCGCGCAGTATCGACTTCGCCGCGGAACTGCCCCGCACACCCACCGGGAAACTGGTCAAGCGCAAACTGCGCGAGCAGTACCTCTGACCCCGGGATGCCCGGTGCCGGACGGGCCGCGCCCGGTTCCGGCACCGGGCATGTTTGCCTGCGCCGCTCCTGGCAATACCGGCGCCAGGAGGATCCGGCGATGACCGATGATGTGGAAAAACGCTGGTCCGACGACGGAAACTTCCGCCGGGCCGTGCGTTATGTACTGGCCGTAGTGGTCGTCGCGGCGCTGGTGTGCGCGGCCACCGCCGTATGGGCCGCCACCGGCCGGTGCCGTGACGCCGAGGCCCTGCTGTGCGATACGCCCGCGCAACTCGCCGTGCTGTTCGGCCCGGGGGCGGTGCTGTTCCTCGGCGGGGTCGGCGCGTTCGTGGAGACCATCCGGGTGTGGCGGCGCGGCGGCACCTGGCCGATCTGGCAGGGCGCGGGCTGGTTCCTGCTGTTGCTGACACTGTTCTATCTCGGGATGGGCGGCGCGACGGTACCGGCCGGGTGATCCGCGGCGGTACCGGGCCGCGCTACCTCGCAGTAGCCCTGCTAACCCGCCCCGGCGTGTGGCACACTTTGCGGGAAATGCTGGGACGACGGCCGCTCGACGACCGTGCGCGGAAGGTGATGCGGGAATTGAGATCGCGATGGATCTGATCGCCATCGAGGGGCGGGTCGCCGCGGACCGGATCGCGGCGCGGGACCGGACCGCGGAATCCGAACTCCAACTGGCCGCCACCCTGTGTGAACTGGCCACGGGATATCTGGAGACCCAGAACAACGGTTCGGTGCGCAACCGTGTGGCGGGCGCCTTGGAGCCCGCGCAGGAAGCGGTGATGATCCGGCTGCGCTGGTTCACCGCGGGCCGGGTCTCGGCGGTTTTCGCCAACGAGGTCCAGGACACGCTGCGGCTGCTGGAACAGGCGGCCCGCGCCATCGGGCACCGCGAACTCGCCACCGCCACCATCCGCGACGCGTGCAACGCCTACACCCGGGTCGCGCACGACTATCCGAACGCGGCCGGTGTCTGCGCGGACGGCCTGTCCAAATGCGGTGTGTGGCTGTGCCGGCTCGATCCCGGAGCGGCGGTGGTGGCCACCGACGAGGCGGTCCGCATCCGCGCCACCCTGTTCGAGGCCGATCCCGAGCAGTCCCGCAAATATCTCGCCACCCTGAACACCCTGCTGCGCACGCTCATGGTGGGCCGGCAGCGCAAACAGGCCGTCTCGATGTATCGCGAGCGCTACACCGCGCTCACGACACCGGCCATGGCCGCGCAGTTGCGCGCGCTGAAGATCGAGGAGATCGGGTTCACCGGCAAGACCCAGTCCGCGCTGCGCAAGCTGGAATGCCGCACCCTGGAGCGCGCGGGATATCTGACCCAGCAGCAGATCCTGTACCAAAGCGCGGGCGATCTGGCCACGATCGAGGAGATCAACTGGCAGCTCGCGCTGGTCGGGTTGAAACCCCTGGTCGCCGGGGCGATGCCGGACCAGCCCGCCAAACCCGTGGAGATCGGCTCGTCCTTCGGCGCCCTGAGCGTGTTGTGTTCGGCGCCCGACGCTTTGGACCAAGTGCGCGCCGCGATCGTCGAGGCCTTCACCGCCGCCGGTGCCGAGCGGGCCGATATCAACACCGCCTACGGCGTGGACAAGGCGCATTGGGGAACCCGGGATCCGCAGATGAACGCCGCCACCGAACTCGGTGAGGACATCGTGCTGGTCGAGCGGCTCTCGGGCAGCTGGGTGGCGGTGAAGAGCCTGAAATGGGAACTCACCCCGGTGGCCAAGAACCCGCTGGCGCTGGCTCTCTCGAAGCACTGGCCGGTGCTGAGTGTGACCAGTACCGAGAGCTTCGCCTACGAATTGTGCTGGTACGAGCAGGGCAGCGCCACGCAGTACGCGGCGCTGGGCCGGCCGGCCGAACCGGTCGCGCTGGACAGGCCGCTGGCCCCGCTGGATTTCGGCAAATTGGCCGACTACGGCGCGGATTACGCCTCGGAGACCCAGATCCGTTCCGCGTTCGGTAATGCCACCATGTTCGCGAAACTGACCGAACTCCCGGCCAGTGGTGTCCGGCAGGCGGCGGAGGCGCAACCTCTCGCGGATTACGGCGATGCGGTGCTGTGTTTCCGCGCATCCGCCCGCCGAGCCGCCCCGGCACGCACCACCGGCTGACGCTCCGTTAAAAGATCACTCCGTAATTCGGCGAATTTCCCTGGTGAGACTCGTCATTTTCCTTACTGAAACGGGTAACTTTCGGTAAATTCTCGGATCGAGCACGACGCATTGCCGGGATCACCGCCAATGCCTGGAGAGTTGGGCGGTGGCCGGCCACGAATGCCGTCGGACGCGCGCATGCCCGGGAACGAGTTGATCTGCCGTGGCCGCACGCCTACCCCTCCCCCGATCCGTTACCCGCAGACTCGGCGCCCGCCGGCATCGGACCCGCGGCCGGGTCGGCGTCCGGACCCGTCTGCTGGCGATCGTCCTGATCACCAGTGTGGCGCTGCTGGCGATCGGTGTGGGAGCGGCGGCCTATCTGGTGCAATCCGGCCGGGAGGCGCGCCAATGGGCCGATCTGGCGAGCAGCACCACCACGCCCGCCATCATGATGGTGCAATCCCTCGAGGAAGAACGCCGGCTGTCGCTGCTGTATCTGGCCGGTGACCCGGGCGCGGCGGCCGCACTGGTGAACGCGCGGCAGCGCTCCGACGCCGCGCTGGCGATGCTCACCGCCAAGGGCGACGCCGCCCAGCGGCTCGACCCCGACGGGTCGAAGGATCAGCTCGAGGGCTACCGCAAACTGTTCGAGGCGGTGCCGACCCTGCGCGCGGGTATCGACGCCCGCGCGCTCCCGCGCGAAGAGGCGTTCGGTTTCTTCAGCGCCGTGATCGATACCGTGATCGACGCTTCGGTGCTGGCCGCCCGGGTGGCGCCCGACGCCGGAATCGGTATCGCGCTCAACTACGGAGTCGAGCCGCTGCGTGCGGCCGAAGCACTGTCCAAGGCCGACACTCTCGGCGCGGTCGCGGTCACGCTCGGGGAGCTCAGCGATGCGCAACTGATCGAGTTCAACCGGCTGGTCGGCGAATTCCGGGGCGAGGTCGCGTATTCGGCCACCCAGCTGGAGGGACAGCGGCTGGCACAGCTCGAGGCGATCACCACCTCCCCCGCCTGGTATCAGCTGATCGCGATGCAGGACGCCGTGATGTTGCGCGGCGCGGTCACCGCCGACGAGTCCGAGGACGATACGAGCGGCCGGTCCGGCAGCGGCTCTCGCACCGGCGAGTCCGAGGAAGCCGAACCCGCCGAACTGCCGCTGGGTGTCCCCGACTGGCAGCAGGCGTCCGGGCAGGTCATCGCGGGACTGCTGCA
>NZ_JBSFRU010000210.1:0-11521 GCF_053589395.1 Nocardia sp. NPDC003345 | reverse complement strand
GGCGGGCAAGGTCACCTCCTCACCTTGGCGGGCAAGGTCACCTCCTCACCTTGGCAGGCGAGGTCGCCTTCCCGTCTTGACGGGCAAAGCCACCACCCACGTTCACGAGCAGGGTCACCTTCTAACCCTGACGAGCAAGGTCACCTGTCTCACCTCGGCGGGCGAGGTCACCTTCCCGCTTTGGCGGGCAAAGCCACCCACCAACCTTCACGAGCATGGCCACTTTCTCACCTTGACGACCGCGGCCACTTCCCCACCTCGACAGCCAAGGCCACCCCTTGCCCAACCGACCGCCCCGGCTCCCGCGTCAGCGGTGTTGCGGCTGAGGGTGCTGAGGCCGGTGCATCTGCTGGCGTTGCGGGGGCACCGGCCTGCCGCCCTGCGGCGGGGCCTGCCGGGTCCGCGGTTCGCCGATGTAGGTGTGCTCGCGGGGTATCGAGACCAAATTCAGCGGGATCTGCGTGGTCGCGGTGCGGAGTACCACGCGCGTGCCCATGGCGCCCGGCTGCTGGATCGACAGGTCCGGTTTGGTGGCGGGCCAGCCCATGGGGTCGCCGGTGATGTAGATGGTGGTGATACCGGCGTGCGGCGCGGGGGCGAGGACACCGTCTACGACTGTGGCTGTGAAACCGGCGTCCGACTGGTGCATATCGACGGCCAGTGTCAGTCGTTCCGGATTGCCGATGGTTTCGATCAGCTGGTACCAGGCCTGCGGGCGTTCTGTCCGGACCAGGATCCGCTCGCCCACCGCCAGCGCCCGGAACACCAGCTGCTGGGCCAGATAGAGCTCGCCGGCCACGTATACCGCGGAGATGCCGGCGCCGATGAGCCGCAGCGCGACACCGTTGCCTTCGTCGTCGGAGCCGATGAGCTGCCCGCATCCCGAGGAGGGCAGGGCCAGCGCGTCCAATACCTCGATCGGGTATTCGGCGGTGGGCACCACGTCTTCCAGATCGGGGATTCCGATCGGCAGATGGGCGAGCAGGCTGTCGCGGTGCCGGCCGTTCACCGACACCATGCCCTTGGTCCAGGACTTGTCCGGCAGTTCGCGCAGCGTCGACCGCCAGGCCGCGCCGATATGCACGGTATCGGCGGTGGCGCCGGGCCGTAGGCGCACGGCGACGGTGGTGCCCCGGGATTCGGCCACCCACAGCTGCGACAGGATCTCCGATCCGAGTTGCCGCGGATCGATCGCGGCGCCGATGTTCACCCCGTTGCCGAGTTCGGCGTAGCGCCACCGGTGGGTGAGGTCGCGGGCGTCCGAGCCGTGGATGACCTGGCGTACCGCGGAACGGATCTCGGAGGCGGTCAGGACGCGCGAACCGCAGCCCGCATCCTCCAGCGTGCGCACGATCCGCTGCGTCGCGATGGTCACCGACCGTGCGGCGCCTTCGTCACCACCGCCACGCCGGGCCGCCGCGCCGGGGCAGTCGACCATATCGAAGCCGATCGCCAGCCAGACGGTGCGATGCGCCGTGGCCGGCAGCGGGCCCAGCAGGGTTTCGTAGATGGCGCCGGCGGGCGTTCCGGACCGGCTGCGGTGCCCGTGGCTGATGATGTCGATACCGCTGAGCAGGATGTCGTGCTGGGCGAGGCAGGTCGCCAGTTCGGCCATCGGGAGCAGGTGGGACGCGTGTACGGCGGTGCGGTCGATACGGGTGAGTCCGCCTCGGGGCGGCAGCACCTCGATCACCGCGACCACTCGGCTCTCGTCCCAGTACAGCCCGAGGGAGCGGTCGTCGGGGCCGCGGAAATCGTCGCTGTCGCCGATCCGGTATTCGTGGTGGGCGCGGTAGTCCCACCAGTCGCCGATGCGGTCCAGCAGGACCCGGCGGCCGACCGGGATCAGCGGAATCAGCCCGGTGACCACCGCGACGCCCAGCGCGATCCACGGATTGAGCCCCACCACCAGCAGTACGGTTCCGGCGACCATCGCGAGCACCTGCGCGATCAGCAGGTTACGCATGGAAATACGCCCGAACAGCAGGCTGCGCCCACGTCGCGTCATGGCTGGAACGGCCATCAGAGTCCCCCAGGTACCCGGTGTCGGCCGGTAATCGGCGGCCGAGCTGAACTACGTCCCAGGGAACTGTACTGTGTTCGGCGAGCACGAGCACAGTTCGGGGGAAGACGATGCCTTCAAAGCCCACAACTCGGTGGCAGATCAGCGGTTACAACTTTCTGGTGCGCCGGATGGAGCACGCGCTCGTGCGCCGGGATGTGCGAATGTTGCACGATCCGATGCGTTCCCAGGTGCGGGCCTATGTCGTCGGCCTGGTGCTGGCGATCGTGGTGCTGGCCGGCTGCGGTGTGCTGGCGCTGCTGCGCCCGCAGGACAAGATCGGCCAGAACACCATCCTCATCGGTAAGGAATCCGGCGCGGTGTACGTGGTGCTCAACGATGTGGTGCATCCGGCGCTGAACCTGGCTTCGGCGCGGCTCGCGGCGGGCGAGGCCCCGAACGCGGCGATCGTCAAGGAGGCCGAGGTAGGTAAGAAGGCCCGTGGCCCGCTGATCGGCATTCCGGGTGCCCCCGGAGCGATCCACTTCAACTCCGAGGGTGTGGGCCGGCAGTGGACGATCTGCGATGAGATGAAGATCGACGGCAGCCAGGACCGGACCACCTCGGTGCTGGCGGGTGGGCTCGAGCTCGGTGCGAAGGCCGGGCCGCTGGAATCCGGTAAGGCGCTGCTGGTTCAGGGGGAGAGCAATACCTATCTGATCTACGACGGCAAACGGGCCCGGGTGGCGATGGACGATCGCGCGGTCACCGACGCCCTGGGAATCACCGGCGCGACCCCGCGCCCGGTGAGTGAGGGTCTCGTGAACGCGATCCCCGAGGTGATGTCGATCGAGCGCCCTGTTATCGCCGATCCCGGCGGTACGCCCGCCGAGGATGTGAGCGGCCATCGCATCGGCGAGGTCGTGCAGGTGGGTGGCTCGGAGACCGAGTACTACGTGGTGCTCTCCGACGGGTTGCAGCCCATCTCACCGCTGGCCGCCGAGATCATCCGGAATTCCAATCCGCAGACCTCCAGCGATTTCACCATCGACCAGAACACCCGGACCCGCGTCGAGGTCTCCCAGGCGCTGCGGGTCCAGACCTTCCCGCAGACCGCACCGGCGATTCTCGACGCGAAGGACCATCCGGTGAGCTGCCTGTCGTGGAAGCCGATTCCGGAGGCGGGCGAGAACACCGGCACCCACGCGGAGCTCCAGGTGATCACCGGAGTGAGCCTGCCCATGGCCGATAGCGCGAAGCTGGTGCCGCTGGCCCAGGCCGATGGTTCGGGGCAGAACGTCGATTCCGCGTATATCGCGCCGGGTACCGGCGCCTACGTGCAGACCACGGGTATCGAGCCGGACAGCAAGCGCAAGGACAGCATCTTCTATATCGCCGACACCGGGGTGCGTTTCGGGATCAAGAACGCCGATTCCGCCAAGGCGCTGGGTATGCCGGAGAAGGCCGAGCCCGCACCATGGCCGATCGTCGGACTGCTGGCCTCCGGGCCCAGCCTCGGCCGGGAGGAGGCGCTGGTCGCGCATGACGGTGTCGCCCCGGATCCCGCGCCGGCCGATCAGCCGGTGGCGTCGTCCAAGTAAGCAGCGGGCGGGCGCGGATCTTCCGTTGGGCACACGGAAGATCCGCTGTCACAGTGACGTCAGGTCGATGGGTTCTGATTCGTCCGGTCGGCGGGGTGATGATCAGGATTCCGGACCATGCCCGGGCAGTCCGCTGCCCTGAAACCGGGCAGCGGTCTGTCAGGCTTCGTCTTCGCTTACCCCGAGCCGCCGGCGAGTGGGGAACGAGGCGAGGTAGCCGATGATGAGGCTGCCGCCGATGATCCCGCTGCCGATGAGCGCGACGTTCCGAGCCGTATGGTCCGGGGGTTCCGGCGGCGCCGGGACGGCGAGCTGTCTGCTTACCGCCGGATTCTGCTGCTTGGGCCGTAATTCGGCGGGCACCTCGTTGGTCAGCGCCGCGATCGGGTCGATGGCACCGTAGCCCACATACGGGTTCCAGCCTTCGGCGGGTGCGTGCGCGGTCGCCTGGACCCGTTTCATCACCTCGACGGCGGACAGTTCGGGGAACCTGGCCCGCACCAGCGCCACGACGCCGGATACGTACGGGGCGGCGAAGCTGGTGCCGTTGATGGTCTGCTGACCACCCTGGGCATTCTGCGTGCCGTTGATGACGCCGCCGCTGTACACATCGAGCGAGACGATGTTCTCCCCGGGAGCGGCGACACTGAGCCAGGGCCCGGGAACCGTGAACTCCGACGGAGCGCCGTTGGCGTTGATGGAACCGACTGACAGGACCAGATCGTCGTATCGGGCGGGAGTGACGTTGACGGTGGTGTTGCCCCACGGGTCCGCGGCCGGGTCGAGGGGATTCTGGATGGCCTCGTTGCCCTTGCAGTTCGCGTTGTCGGTATTGCCCGCGGAAGTGACGACCACCGCGTTCTTCTGGTGGACCGCGTAGTCCAGTGCCGCGCCGAGCCCACCGTCGTTGATCGGGCTGGAACTGCACGCCACTTCGGAGATATTGATAACCGTGGCACCCATATCGGCCGCGCGGCGCACCGCCTGGGCCATGGTGGCGACGTTGCCGTACCCCTCCTTGGAGAGGTCTTCGGGCGACTTCGTGGCGTTGCTGCCCGCTTTGACGTACTTATCGCTGGTCTGGCGGATGGTCAGGATGGTGGACTCCGGTGCGACACCGGAAAATCCCTGGTCCCGGGCCTGGCTCGCGCCGATGATGCCCGCGACGATCGTGCCGTGCGCATCACAGTCCTCGGTGCCGTCGCCGCTGTTGGCCACGAAATCACCGCCCGCGCGCAGGCCCGGCAGCCGGGGATGACGGGCGACCCCGGTATCGATCACCGCCACAACCTGGCCCGCGCCCTTCGAGAACTGCCATGCCCGGACCAGGTCCAATGCGGCCTGTGCGGGCGGGACCGTCGGGCCTTCGCCTCCGGACACGGTGCTGTTGCAGGGCGTATTCGCCTTACGCTCGGTCGGCTGGCTCGGCCGGGCCGGATCCCCGGCCGGTAGCTGGCCCGGATCGATCGGCGCGGGCCGGTCGGCGGAGGCGACCGGATGGACCAGGCCCAGCGATGCGCTCATCCCGAGCACCACGGCCACCGCCGCGGTGCGGATCCCGCGGTTCACAGTCCGCGGACGAGGGAGTAGAGATCGGCCACCCAGAACACGAGTGGCAGTACGGCGGCCACGAAAGCGTATTCGATCAGCTCGGCGGCCCGGCGCATCGGCGGCGTCGCCGACTGGTTCGGCACGATGATCCCGAGGACGAGCGCCGCGATCAGCACCACCAGCGCCACCCCGAACACCGCCAGCGGCAGATCCGCCACGAAGGCCATCCCGACGAGCATCGCCAGCACGATCGCCGCCCCGCCGACGATGAGGATCACCGCCTGTTCGGCGCCGGCGTAGGTGCGGCTGCGGAACATCAGCACCGCCGCGCACACCAGCGCCAGCGCTATGCCCTGCCAGTAGAAACCGCCGTAGTCCGGATCGATGGCGACCAAGGCGCCGACCACGGTGACCAGGGTCGTCGCGGATACCAGACCGCTGAGATAGGTCCGTGCCCGCGCCGATTTCGCCTGCAGCACATCCAGGGTCGGCAGCGCGCGATGATCGTCCGGGTCGTCCTCGGTGGGGTCGATGGGTGTACCGGGCGAGGGCACCGGCGGCAGCGGCAGTTTCGCCAGCGCCATGGAGATACGCGGGGCCAGCGACAGCGCGCCGAGACCGACGGCGGCGACTACCGCGCCGACCGCCTCCAGCGGCTGCTCGGTGAGCAGGCCCACCAGCGCCGCGGGCACCACGAACAATGCGACCGTGCCCGCGCCGATGAAGAGTCCGAGCCCCACCCCGGTGACCCGCCAGGCCAGGATCGCGGTGGCCCCGAAAAGGGTGGATCCGAGCAGTAGATGGGGCCAGCCGTAGTGGTCGGGCACGATGAGCATGCCGCCGGTGAAGGCCAGCGGCAACGCGCAACCACCGAGGACCAGCGATGTCTTCGGATCCCCGTAGACCCGGCTCAGCACCATCGCGCCCGCCACCAGCAGGACCGCTACCCCCAGGGCGATGACGCCGGTGATCCATCCGGGCATCGCGTCCGGTGCGGCGAGCAGGCCGGTGCAACCGGCGAGCATGGTGAGCGCGGCGAGTACGGAGCCGGTGACCCGTGCGGTATCCGGATTCCAGCCGCGGAAATGCTGTGAATCGGCGACCGCGACGTTGTACATGATGTCGTCGAACAGGGGAGTGGGCGCGGTATTCGCGGAGTTCTCCAGCATCAGCAGTTCGCCGTCGCGGACCCCCTGCTCGCCCAGGCTGAGCGAGTTCGACAGCGGCGGCTGGCCGATACGGGCGAGGACCCAGTCCGCCGGTTCGTATCGTTCGCCCTGATTGTCGAAATCATTGGTGCGGCTGTGCGCGGCGACCATGTCGACGACACTGGGAATCACCAGGGCGACCGGGACATCGACCGGAATCGCCATATCGACCTGGGTGTGTTTTGCCAGAATGGTGACCCTGGTGAGATCCGGAGCGCGGACTATACCCCGCGAGGAATCTTCCTCCATATGGTCGAGTCGCGCATGCGTCACGCTTCCCCCAAGTTGGTTTCGCTACCCTGCTCTTTTCCCGCATTCTCCCAGCGAACGGCGGGTTGCGTGCCCCCGGTGCGGCCAGCAGAATGCAGGTCGAACTGTACGACATGATCGCGGCTGCCTCTACACTGAGCCCGAACATCGCATTGCTACAAGGGGGATCTCGTTCGATGACCACGGTTCGGTTTCAGCGGCGTGCGCGCCGTGAGGTCCCGCGAACTCCCGGCGGCGAGGTCAGCCTCCAGCCGCCTCCCGAGATCCCCCGGGTAACGCCCGGAAATCTGCTGTCCAAGCTCATGCCGGTGGTGATGATCATCGGCATGGTCGGGATGATGGCCCTGATGTTCACGCAGGGCAGCGGTATCGCCTCGAACCCGATGGCGCTGATGTTCCCGATGATGATGATGGTCTCGATGGTCGGCATGTTCGCCGGTCAGGGCAACGGTAAGGGCGCCAAGGCGGCCGAGGCCAACGAGGACCGCAAAGACTACCTCCGCTATCTCGACCAGGTTCGCAAGGATGTCGGCGTCACCGCTTCCGAACAGCGGGCCGCCGTGGAATGGAGTCATCCCGAACCCGGACTGGTCTGGATGCTCGCCGGTACCTCCCGGATGTGGGAGCGCCGCCCCAGCGACAAGGACTTCTGCCACGTCCGCATCGGTCTGGGCGGTCAGCGTCTGGCCACCCGGCTGGTCGCCCCGGAAACCGGTCCGGTGGAGGAATTGGAACCGATCGCCGCGGTCTCGCTGCGCCGTTTCGTCCGCGCGCATTCCACCGTGCCCGATCTGCCCACCGCGGTCGCGGTGAAGGGTTTCGCCACCATCGCGCTCGACGGCGATCGCGCCCAGGCCCGCGATATGGTGCGCGCGATGCTGGTGCAGCTGGCCATGTTCCACGGCCCGGACCAGGTACTGACCGCGATCGTCTGCGGCCCGGACACCGCCGCGGACTGGGAATGGACCAAATGGCTGCCGCATACCCAGCACCCGGACGCGCAGGACGGCGTCGGCACCCAGCGCATGTTCTTCGGGTCGATCCGGGAGGCGATGGCCGGTCTGGCGCCGATCCTGGGCAACCGGGTCCGCTACTCCCGTAACCAGCCCACCAACTCCGCCATGGTGCATGTGGTGATCGTCGTCGACGGCGGTCTGCTCGAGGCCGAGGACGACCAGTTGCGCGAGGCCGGCTACGAGGGCGTGACGGTGATCGACCTGTGCGGTTACGCGCCCCGGCTGGCGGTATCGCGGGGTATCACCCTCACCATCCGCAACGGCGAATGCCTGGGCCGCGGCGCCACCGGCAACCAGGAGCGTTTCGCCCTGATCGACCGGATAAGCCGCGAACAGGCGCAGCAGGTCGCCCGCCGCCTGGCCCCGTATCGCGCGGCCACCCAGCGCAGCAGCGACGTGGAGACCACCGAGGGCGAGACGATCAACACCTGGGCCCAGCTCATGGGGCTGGGTGATATCGGCTCGTTCAATCCGGAGAGCGCCTGGCGGCCCCGATACGGGCGGGAACGGCTGCGGGTCCCCTTCGGTGTCGGGGCCGACGGCCTGCCGGTCATTCTCGATATCAAGGAGGCCGCCGAATCCGGAATGGGCCCGCACGGGCTCTGCATCGGCGCCACCGGGTCCGGTAAGTCCGAATTCCTGCGCACCCTGGTGCTCAGCCTGCTCGCCACCCATTCACCCGACCAGCTGAACCTGGTCCTGGTCGACTTCAAGGGTGGTGCGACCTTCCTCGGTCTCGACGGCGTCCCGCACGTCGCGGCGGTCATCACCAACCTGGAAGAAGAAGCCGACCTCGTCGACCGTATGCGCGACGCGCTCGCGGGCGAGATGAACCGGCGCCAGGAGCGGCTGCGCGACGCCGGCAACTTCGCCAATGTGTCGGAGTACGAGAAGGCCCGCGCGGCCGGTGCCGATCTGGAGCCGCTGCCGGCGCTGTTCGTCGTGCTCGACGAGTTCTCCGAACTGCTCACGCAGCATCCGGATTTCGCGGAGCTGTTCGTGATGATCGGCCGCCTCGGCCGCTCGCTGCACGTCCACCTGCTGCTGGCCTCGCAGCGGCTGGAGGAAGGCAAACTCAAGGGTCTGGAATCGCATCTGTCCTACCGGATCGGCCTGAAAACCTTCTCCGCCAACGAATCCCGCCAGGTACTGGGTGTGCCGGACGCGTACAACCTGCCCAACACTCCCGGTGGCGGTTACCTGAAATCCGATTCGGGCGAGATCCAGCGCTTCCAGGCCTCCTACGTGTCGGGCACCTATGTGGGCGGCGGACCGCAGCGCGATATCAGCGTGGCCACCGGCGCCGGCGAAATCGATATCACCGCCCGGCCCTTCCTGGCCAAACACGTCGAATACCGGGCCGCGGACCGGACCCCGCTGGCGCCGCAACCGGCCTACGAGCCGGAACCTCTGGTCGAGGAAGGGGAGCAGATCTCCGATCTCGGCATGCTGGTCGCCCGGATCGGCGGGCACGGCCGGCCCGCGCACGAGATCTGGCTGCCGCCGCTGGACGCCGCCCCGCCGCTGGACGAACTGAACACGCGCTCGATCCTCACCGGCGAATACAACGCCGTGGCCGGGCTGCGCGCGCCGATCGGCATCGTCGACCGGCCCTACGACCAGCGGCGCGATCCGCTGGTGGTGGACCTCTCCGGCGCCCGCGGCAACGTGGCGGTCGTCGGTGGACCCCAGTCGGGTAAATCGACGATGTTGCGTTCGCTGATCATGTCGATGGCGCTGACCCATACCGCCGAACAGGTGCAGTTCTACTGCCTGGACTTCGGTGGCGGCACCCTGGCCAGCCTCGAGGGCCTGCCCCATGTGGGTTCGGTGGCCGGCCGCCTCGATCAGGACAAGGTGCGCCGCACGGTCGCGGAGATGACCACCATCGTGCGCACCCGGGAACTGCGCTTCCGTCAGCTCGGAATCGAGTCGATGTCGGAGTTCCGGCGGTTGCGCGCCGCCGATCCGGCCAGTAGCCAGGCCGCCGCCGGTGCGCACGAGGACGCTTTCGGTGACGCCTTCCTCGTCATCGACGGTTTCGGTTCCATCCGGCAGGACTTCGAACCGCTGGAGCAGGCCATCATGAACCTCGCGGTCCAGGGTCTGTCCTACGGCGTGCACGTGGTGATCGCGCTGTCGCGCTGGATGGAGGCGCGCCCGCAGCTCAAGGACCAGATCGGCACCCGCCTCGAGCTGCGCCTCGGCGATCCGGCGGATTCCGAGTTCGGCCGTAAGGTGGCCGCGCTGGTACCGCAGGGGCGGCCCGGCCGCGGTATGACCCCGGAGAGCCTGCATATGCTCACCGCGCTGCCACGGGTCGACGGATCGTCCGAGCCCGAGGACCTCAGCCGGGGTGTCGCCGACGCGGTCGCGCGGATCCAGCAGGCGACGCCGGGACGTCCGGCGCCGCAGGTCCGGATGCTGCCCGAACGCCTCGATCGCGATCAGTTCGTACGCGCCATCGGTCCCTGGCAGGGGCATCCCGAACAGCGCACGGTGTCGATTCCGATCGGTATCAACGAATCCGAACTGTCGCCGGTCTTCCTCAATTTCGACGAGAACCCGCACTTCATCATCTTCGGTGACACCGAATGCGGTAAGACCACGCTGCTGCGCAATATCGTCAGCGGCATCATCGAGGCCAACACCAGGACCACCGCCGCGCTGGTCCTGGTCGATTTCCGGCGCACCATGCTCGGCGCCTTCGAACAGGAACGCCTGGCGGCCTACGCGACCGGCGCCGAAGGCCTGACGACGAATATGCGGGATCTGGCGGCGCTGCTGCAGTCCCGGATGCCCGGCCCGAATGTGACGCCGCAGGAACTTCGGGATCGTTCCTGGTGGACCGGCCCCGATCTGTTCATCGTCGTGGACGACTACGACCTGGTGTCCAGCGGTTCGAGCGGTAACCCGCTGGCGCAGATCGTCGACTTCCTGGCGCATGCCAAGGATATCGGCTTGCACCTGATCATCTCGCGCCGTTCCGGCGGTGCGGGCCGGGCCATGTACGAACCGGTGATCTCCCGGTTGCGGGATCTGGCCACCCCCGGCCTGGTGATGAGCGGTAGCCGGGACGAGGGCGGTCTGCTCGGCAATGTCCGGCCGAGCGCGATGCCACCCGGCCGCGGCACCCTGGTCGGCCGGTCCGGTACCGAGCTCATCCAGACCTCCTGGATGCCGGCGCAATAATGCCGGCCGTCGAGATCGCCCTGACCGAAACCCGGTTGTGGGCGTGGAGCGCCAACACCCACGCCGACCTCGTGCCCTCGATCGTGCCGGCCGGGGACGGGCGCAGCCTGGTGGTCGGGGAGCCGCTGGCGCCGCCGTCGATCGCGGTATCGCCGGTGCAGTTGCTGTCGGCCGATCGCATCGCCTTCGACCCCGGGATGCCGAAACCGGTGGACGCCCTGTACGAGGTCCTCGGGTACACGTTCGCCCAGCTGCGGATCGGCGCACCGTGCGAGCAGCTCACCGTGGTGCACCCGACCGAATGGGACCAGCACCGGCTGGCGGTGCTGGAAGCCGCGGCGTCCGGGCACGCCGCGCGGGTGGTACTGCAGGCCACGGCGTTGCGCGCGGTGGCCGCGAGTCGGCGGGTTCGCGATGTGCGCACCGTGGTCCTGGAATTCGGTGCGCTGTCGACAACCGCCTCCACCGTGGTCCCCGGCGAGCAGGGCGCCCGGCTGGAGTTCTGTGAGCACGAACCGGATCTGGCCGTCGGCGAGATCGGCGCGGGCGAGCACGGTATGGGACGTTTCCGTGAGCTGGTGGAGCGGCTCGTGCACGGATGCCAGGTGGATTCGGTGATCGTGGTCGGGCGCGCCGACGCCGACTTCCTGAATCTCGTCGCGACCGTGGTCGCCGATCCGT
>NZ_JBSFRU010000209.1:0-11537 GCF_053589395.1 Nocardia sp. NPDC003345 | reverse complement strand
GCCTCGCTGCGCACCACCGCCGTCCGCGACGGCGATTCCTACATCGTCAACGGCCAGAAGATCTGGACCACCCTCGCGCAGTGGGCCGACTGGATCTTCTGCCTGGTCCGCACCGATCCGAACGCTCCGAAGAAACAGGCCGGGATCTCCTTCCTGCTCTTCGATGTGAAATCCCCCGGTGTGACCATCCGCCCGATCAAGCTCATCGACGGCGGCTACGAGGTCAACGAGGTCTTCTTCGAGAACGTCCGCGTTCCCGCCGACCAGCTGGTGGGCGAGGAGAACATGGGCTGGACCTACGCCAAGTTCCTGCTCGGCAACGAACGCACCGGCATCACCGGCGTCGGCCGGACCAAGGTGCGGATCGGGGTGGCCAAGGAGTACGCGGCGGGTATCCGCTCCGGCAGCGGCACCCTGCTCGAGGATCCGCTGTTCGCGGCGCGGATCGCCGAACTGGAGAACGAACTGCTGGCGCTGGAGCTCACCCAGCTGCGCGTGGTGTCGAACTCCGAGGAAGGCAAGCCCAACCCCGCCTCCTCGGTGCTGAAGATGCGCGGTTCCGAACTCCAGCAGGCCGCCACCGAACTGCTGCTCGATATCGCCGGACCGGACGCCCTGCCGGTCGGCGCCGCCGATATCGCTTCCCCGGAATGGGCGCAGCGCACCGGCCCGAGCTATCTCAACTACCGCAAGACAACCATCTACGGAGGTTCCAGCGAGGTGCAGCGCACCATCATCGCCTCCTCGATCCTCGGATTGTGAGGTCAAGGTTATGGATTTCGATCTCACCGACGAACAGGTCCTACTCCGCGATACCGTGCGCGACCTGCTCAATCGTCAGTACAACCCGGAAAAGCGACTCGAGGTCACCGCGACCGATCTCGGCTGGAGCCGGCAGGTCTGGGGCCAGCTCGCCGAACTCGGCGTACTCGGCCTGAGCTTCGACGAGAAAGACGGCGGCATGGGCGCCGGCCCGGTGGAGACCATGCTGGTTCTGGAGGAGTTCGGGCGCCGGCTGGCGCCGGAACCGCTGCTGGACTCGGTCCTGCTGCCGGGCGGCCTGATCACCGCGGTCGGCACCCCCGATCAGCGGCAGCGCATCCTGACCGAGGTCGCCGCCGGATCGAAACTGCTCGCCTTCGCGCACGGTGAACCCGGCACCCGCTGGCCGGACCACGAGATCGCCACCGCGGCCACCGCGCAGGGCGACGGGTACACGCTGACCGGCGTCAAGAATCCGGTTCCGCACGGTGACTGCGCCGACGATCTGGTGGTCAGCGCCACGCTGCCCGGCGGCGGGATCGGCCTGTTCCTGGTCGCCGCCGATGCCGACGGCGTCACCCGGACACCGTTCGCGACGGTCGACGGGCTGCGCGGCGCCCAGGTCGAGCTGACCGGCGCCGCCGCCGAACTGCTCGGCTCCGCCGAGGACGCCACCGCGGCCATCGAGGACGTGCTGGCGCGCACCCAGGCCGGGCTGTGCGCGGAATCGGTCGGTGCGATGGCGGAGTCGCTGCGCCTGACCACCGACTATCTGAAGACCCGGAAGCAGTTCGGGGTCACGCTGTCGAAGTTCCAGACGCTCACCCAGCGCGCCGCGAATATGTACGTCTCGCTGGAACTGGCCCGCAGTATGAGCTACTACCTCACCGCCTCGCTGGTGGACGCCACCGCCGACCCGGTGATCGCGTCCCGGGCCCGCTTGCAGGTGGGCCGCTCGGCCCGCCATATCGGGCAGGAATCCATCCAGATGCACGGCGGTATCGGTGTGACCTCGGAATACCCGGTCGGCCACTACGTGGCCCGGCTGACCGCCATCGAGCGCACGCTCGGCAGCGGCCTGGAACATCTGCGGGTGCTCACGAACCAGGTCGGGCAGTACGCGCAGCCCGAGCTGTAACCCGGATCCGGCAGACTCCGGCCCGGACGCCCCGGCGGCTCAGCGGGCGTCCGGCCGGAGCAGTTCGGTGACCTCGGAATCGGCCAGCTGGTGGAAATCGCGATAGGCCCCGCCCACGCCGGCCAGCGCCGCCGGCGCCTGCGCGCAGATCACCTCGTCGGCCTCGCCGCGGATCCGCGGCAGCGCCTCGGGAGCCGATACCGGCACCGCCACCACCAGCCGGTGCGGTAGCTGCGCCCGGGCGACCCGGCAGGCCACCACCACGCTCGCACCGGTGGCGATACCGTCGTCGACGATCACCACCGTCCGGCCCCGCAGCGGGATCGGCGGGATATCACCGCGCCACAGCACCCGGCGGCGTTCTAGTTCGGCGCGTTCCTCGGCCTCGATCGCGTCCAGCCGCGCGGTATCGAGCCCGGTCTGGCGCATGACATCGGCGTTGACCACCCGGACGCCGTCCTCGCCGATCGCCCCCGCCGCCAGTTCGGGCTGCCAGGGGACGCCGAGCTTGCGGACCAGCAGGATATCCAGATCGCCCCCGACGACCTCGCGGACCGCCGCCGCCACCGGCACCCCGCCGCGCGGGAGTCCGAGCACCAGCGGCCGGTCCGCGCGCAGGTGCGTCAGTTCGCTGCCCAGCGCGCGTCCGGCGGACAGGCGGTCGGCGTACAGCATCACCTTCCGACGCTACTCGCCTCTGGTGTGCCGACGGCGAATCTGCGCAGTTCCAGGCTGGGGTTCGCCCGGCGGACCTGCGCCAGCACCCCGGGTTCCAGGCGGGCCAGCGCGACACCCGGTTCGTCGCCGAGTTCGTCGAGCACCCGCCCGGCCGGGTCGATGATCATGGACGCGCCCGCGCCGCGCGGACCGCACTGATCGGCCGCGGCCAGGAAGACGGTGTTCTCGATGGCCCGCGCCCGCAGCAGCGTGGTCCACTGATCGACCTTGCCCGGACCCGGAATCCACTGGGCGGGCAGCAGCAGCACCTGCGCACCGGCCACGGCCAGCCGCCGGAACCCTTCCGGGAATCGCAGGTCGAAGCAGGTCTGGAGGCCGAACGTGAACCCCTGCGCGGTGAACAGGGCGGGCTCGGCCAGCGGTCCGGGCCGGACGACCTCCGATTCCCGCTGCCCGAACGCGTCGTAGAGGTGCACTTTGCGGTACCGGGTGAGCAGGGAACCGTCGGGTCCCAGCGCGACCAGTGTGTTGTGGATCCGGCCGTCGCCGGGTTCGGTGGTCTCCACGACCCCGGCGACCAGATACACCCCGGTTTCGGCGGCCAGCCCGGCCAGCGCGGTGACGAAGGGCCCGTCCAGCGGCTGGGCCGCGGCGCGTACCCGGTCGTCGAGCCGGCCGAGGGCGAACATGGAGTACTCCGGGGCCACCACGACGCGCGCGCCGCGGTCGGCGGCGGACCGCACCCGCTCGGTGAGCGCGGCGAGATTGGCGTCGATATCGGTATGCGGGCCGAACTGCACCACCGCGACGGAAAGCGGGTCCGCGGGGTGGCCTGCGGCGGGATCGGCGGGGTCGGCGTCCATGCTGACACCGTATGGCCCGGTGGGCCGGACAACCAGGCCGTACCAGTAAACTCCTGGTCAATGAGCACCAATCAGGGCGAAGACGGCCTCGGCGAGGACGTGAGCGACACCGAACCCGAAACTGCCGGACCGTCCTTCGCCGACCTCGGAATCGATGACCGGATTCTCTCGGCCATCGCCGATGTCGGCTACGAATCTCCGTCCCCCATCCAGGCCGCGACCATTCCCCCACTGCTCGAGGGCGCGGACGTGGTGGGTCTGGCGCAGACCGGCACGGGTAAGACCGCCGCCTTCGCCATCCCGATCCTGATGGGTCTGCTGGCGGAGCGGCCCACCGGTAAACAGCCGGCCGCCCTGGTGCTGGCGCCCACTCGTGAACTCGCGATCCAGGTGGCGGAGGCCTTCGGGCGCTACGCCACGCATATGCCGAACACGCACGTACTGCCGATCTACGGCGGCCAGAGTTACGGCGTGCAGCTGTCCGGTCTGCGCCGCGGCGCGCAGGTGGTCGTGGGCACCCCCGGCCGGGTGATCGACCATCTGGAGAAGGGCACGCTGGATCTGTCCCAGCTGCGCTACCTGGTGCTCGACGAGGCCGACGAGATGCTCAAGATGGGGTTCCAGGAGGATGTCGAGCGCATTCTCGCCGACACCCCCTCCCAGAAGCAGGTCGCACTGTTCTCGGCGACCATGCCCGCCGCGATCCGCAAGATCTCCAAGCAGTACCTGCACGAACCGGTCGAGATCACGGTCAAGGCCAAGACCAGCACGAACACCAATATCACCCAGCGCTGGGTACTGGTATCGCATCAGCGCAAACTCGACGCCCTCACCCGGATCCTCGAGGTGGAGGCCTTCGAGGCCATGATCATCTTCGTGCGCACCAAACAGGCCACCGAGGAGCTGGCGGAGAAACTGCGCGCCCGCGGCTTCTCCGCCGCGGCCATCAACGGCGATATCGCCCAGGCCCAGCGTGAGCGCACCATCGGCCAGTTGAAGGCCGGCACCCTCGACATCCTGGTCGCCACCGATGTCGCGGCGCGTGGCCTCGACGTGGACCGGATCTCCCATGTCGTCAACTACGACATCCCGCACGACACCGAGTCCTATGTGCACCGCATCGGCCGTACCGGCCGGGCGGGCCGCAGCGGCGAGGCGCTGCTGTTCGTGGCGCCCCGGGAACGTCATCTGCTGAAATCCATCGAACGCGCCACCCGGCATCCGCTGACCGAGATGCAACTGCCCAGCGTGGACGATGTGAACGCGCAGCGGGTCGCGAAATTCGGCGACGCCATCACCGAGAACCTCAGCTCGGACAATCTGTCGCTGTTCCGCAAGCTGATCGAGGACTACGAGCAGGAGCACAACACCCCGCTGGCCGATATCGCGGCCGCGCTGGCGGTGGCCGCGCACGACGGCGAGAGCTTCTTCCTCGAACCCGAACCGGAGCCGGTGGAACGGCCGCGCCGCGAACGCGCGCCGCGACCATTCGACGAGGGCGGTTTCGAGGAGCGGCGCGGACCGTCGCGTCATCGCGCCACCGGCGCCGAACTGGCCACCTACCGCATCGCGGTCGGTAAACGGCACCGGGTGGTACCGGGCGCCATCGTCGGCGCCATCGCCAACGAAGGCGGGCTGCGGCGCAGCGATTTCGGGCATATCAGCATCCGGCCGGATCACAGCTTGGTCGAATTGCCCGCCCATCTCCCGCCGGAGACCCTGGACGCCCTGCGCAGTACCCGGATCAGCGGCGTACTGATCCAGTTGCAGCTCGACCAGGGCCCGCCCGGACATCGCGGTATCGGCCGCGGCCCGCGCCGCGACGGCCCCAAACGCCAGGAACGCCGGAAACCGCGCTCCTGAACCACGGTCCGTTCCCCCTGGTCGGACCCGGTGGCTACAGTGGGCGCGTCCGGTACGCGCGGGGCGCGCACCGGAGGTGTCACTGGGCGCAGGAGGGCCGTGGGTGTTCGTTGTCGGTGATCGGGTGGTGTGCGACGCCACGGATCTGGTGCTCGGCGCACGCTGCGAGTTCGCGCTGCTCCGCGCGCTCGACACCGAACTCGGCACCGTCGACGGCGATCCGGCCGGCGTGGAGTCCGGCGAATTGTTCACCGATATCGACTCCGGCCAGGGGGAATTCGGCCGGGTCCGGGCCACCGTCCTGCGCGATCACGGCGACGCGGTGGTCCGGCCCACCCGCCCCGGCGGTACCGGACGGTTCGCGGAAGTGCGCGCCGCCCACGACGAATCGATCGCGGCCTGCCGCGCCGGCGCCCCGGCGGTACTCGGCGCCACCGTTTTCGACGGCGAACTCGTAGCGCGGGCGGAGCTGCTGACCCGCACAGCGCACGGGATCGCGTTGTCGGGAGTGTCCGCCGAACACGAGCGGCCGGTGGCGACCGCCCTGCGCCTCACCGCGGTGGCACATATCCTCGAGACCCATTCGCTCGCGGTGGATCCCGTATTGAACGTCCACTCCGGCGACGAGACCCACTCCTTCGAACTACCCGTGACCCTGCCGGTGTACCGGGCCCGCCGGCGCCGCACCGCGCGGATCCTGGACGAGCATTCCGGCGAGCTGCTGCCGGTGCAGTGGGGCGATCCGCGGTTCCGGGCCTGCGGCCACTGCCCGGTCTGCGTCGCCGCCTACACCGAGGCCCGGGATCTGCTGCTGGTGGCCGGTATGGATCCGGCCGCCCGCGCCGGGTTGCGCGCGGCCGGAATCACCAGCATCGACCGCCTCACCACCCGCACCGCGACGCCGCCCGAGGTGTCCGCGGGCACTCTGGCCCGGTTACGGGCCCAGGCCGCGGTGCAGCTGCGCCAGGAACGCAGCGGTCGCGGCGAATGGGTCACCGCCGACACCCGTGTACTCGGATCACTGCCACCGGCGACGCCCGGAGATCTGGCATTGGATATCCGCGCGTCGGGGCCCGGCCGGGTGCGCATCGAGGTCACCGCCCGGGATTCGGCACCCGTGGCCCGGGAGATCCCCCTGCGCACCGGGACGGATACCGATAGCCGGGAACCGGGTGCCGCGGGTCGCCGGGCCTTCATAGATCTGCTCGCGGCACTCACCGAACCCCTGCTCGCCGATCCCGGACTGCATATCTTCCACTACACCGGGACGGCCCGCACGGTCCTGCTCCGGGCCGCCGGGCAGCTCGGCTGCGGCGAGGAGACGGTGGACGCGCTGTTGCGCACCGGCACTCTGGTCGACCTGTACCCGATGGTGCGCGGCGCGTTCGTCATCGGCGCCCGCTCCTACACCCTGGCGGAGATCATGCCGGTCCTCGGCGGCCCGCACGACGAGTCCGGGGCCACGGCGGTGCTCCGGCTCGCCGACCGGCTCCGCAAGGAGCGGGCCGAGCCGTCCGCCCCGGTTCCGGCCGCGCTCCCGGGTTCGCTGGGGCAGCTGCTGCGGGATACGCCGACGGCCCAGCCCACCTCGACCGAGGCCGCGCTGGCGGAATACGCCGCCCGGCCCGGCGATACGGTGCCGGATCCCGGTGTCCCCGACCCGCACCGGGTCGCCGGGCTGACGGCGGCCGTGCTCGGCTACCACCGCCGGGAACAGCAGGCTCCGTGGTGGTCCCATATCGACCGCCTCACCCATCCACTGCCGGACTGGCCGGCCGAGCCCGGGGTCATGGTGGCGGATACCGCGGCGGTGGATACCAAATGGCATATCGGCCCGGGCGAGGGTGTCCGGCGGTTCCTGCGGCTCACCGGTCGGCTCGCCGGTGGCGGGCTCGCCCCGGGAACCGCCGTGTACGTCGTCTACGAACCCGGTGCCCGATCCCGGTCGTCGATCCGGACGGTGGGCACCGCCACGGTGCTCGGTTGTTCGATGGAGGACGATTTCACCGATACCGTTCGACTCGAGGAGACCCTGGCGCCGGGTACGTCCCCGCATCACGAACTGCCGGTCGCGCTGGCCCCGGCCCTGCCCGCCCCGGTTCCCGCCGCCGCGGACGCGGTGGAGCGGATCGGCCGGGAACTACTCATGACCCTGCCCGCTGTTCCCGAGACCGCCTTCTTCGATCTCCTCACCCGCCGGACGCCGCGATTGCGTATCCGCGCCGGGGATTCCGTACGGCCGGCCTTACCTCCGGCCGGCGCGGATCCGGTGTCCGCGATCCACGCCGCCCTGCGCGATCTGGATCATTCCTGCCTCGCGGTGCAGAGCCCGACGGGCACCGGCCGCACGGCGATCCTGGCCGAGGTACTCGCGGCGCTGGTCACCCGGGACAACTGGCGGATCGGAATCGTCGCGCCCACCGCGGCCCCGGTGGAGAGCCTGCTCGACGCGGTGGTGCGCGCGGGTGTGCTGCCCGAACTCGTCGCCAAGAGCGAGGCGGCGGCGGTGGCGCCGGAATGGCTGGTGCTCGACGCGGCGCGCTACCCCCGGTTCCTGTCGAATGCCATCCGGGGCTGCGTCCTGGGCGGCACGCTCGCGGATTTCACCGACCCCGCGCGGGTCCCGCGGGATTCGCTGGATCTGCTGGTGATCGCCGATGCCAACAATTGCGCCCTCGCGGTGCTGGCCGATATCTCCGGAACCGCACGCAACCTGCTGCTCACCGGCGACCCGTGCGAGCGCCACCGTCCGGCTCCGGGCCCGCATCCCGAACCCGTCGGCGTCGCGGCCCTCACTTGGTTCGCTGGGGGCCATACGACGCTGCCGACCACGCACGGCTACTTCCTGGGCCGGACCCACCGCCTCCATCCCGCGCTGGCCGAACCGCTGTCGCGCCTCTGGTTCGACAACCGGCTGCACGCCGATCCGGTGCCCACCCGCCCGGGCGACACTCTCGAACCCGGTATCGCGATGGTGCCGGTACCCCACCACGGCAACAGCACGGCCTCCGATGCCGAGGCCCGGGAGGTCCTGCACCAGATCCGGGAGCTGCTGGGGCGAGCATGGGACGACGGCACCGGTGCCCGCCCGCTACAGGTGCACGATATCGTCGTCGTCTCTCCGCATCGGGCCCAGGTCGCGCGGATCCGGACCCTGTTGTCGCGGGCCAGGTTCGAGGAGGTCCTGGTGGGCACCCCGGACCTGTTCCGGGGCCGGGAGGCCGCCGTGGTGCTGATATCGACGGCCACCTCCAGCCCGGAGGATTCGCCCGTTCCGGTCGCCGACCTGCTCTCCGGCGCGCTGGTCCACGACACCCTGGGCCGGGCGCGGCGGCGGGCGATAATCGTCGGTTCGCCACTGCTCACCGAATTCCTGCCCGAATCACGGAGGGAATTAGCGGCTCTTTCTCGCTTTCTCCGGTTATCCGAGAACTCCTGACATCAGGAATTCCGGTCGAAACTCGAATCGGCCGAATCATCCGATTCGTAAATAAAATTCACAAAATATCGCGACAGCCGATATTCACCCGAAACAACGGCCTTCGCCACGATAGGTGGGCACCGCGGTCCGGGAGCCGTCCGCCTCGACCAGATACAGCCGGTCGAAGCGCTCGCACAGCTCACCGGCCTTGGCGTGCCGGAACCAGACCCGGTCTCCCACCGCGAGTTCACCCGCGCCGGACAGTGGGGTCTGCACTTCACCGGCGCCCTCGGTACCCAGCAGCCGCAATCCTCGGGGCCACACCGGTTTCGGCACCCGGCTCGCCCCCGCGGGACCCGAAGCGATATATCCGCCCGCGAAAACCGTGGCGATATCGGCGGCGGGCCGCCGCAGTACCGGGAGCGCGAAATACAGTGCGGGCCGGGGCCGGAACGATCGGTAGTCGTCGAAAAGCGTTGGTACATAAAGCCCCGAGCCCGCGGTGATCTCGGTGACGCCCGCGGCGCCCGCGCTCAATTCGATCGACCCGGTGCCGCCGCTGTTGACGATCTCCAGCGGACCGGTCACCGCGGTCACCGCGTCCAGGACCGCCGCCCGGCGCCGCTCGATTTCGCGGGCCGAGGCCGACTTCACCAGCCGGACCGGTAGCGAGCTGTCCGGCAGACCCGCGATCTGGGCCTCGTAGGTCATCAGTCCCACCACCCGGAATCCGGCGGCCAGCGCCGCCGAGGCCAGGGCCTCGGCCTGTTCCGGAGTCCGGACGGGCGAGCGCCGCACGCCCAGATGCAGCGGCCCGATACGCAGCGACGCGTCGACATCCAGACAGATTCGCGGACCCGCCGCGGCGCTACCCACAGCGGCTCGTACGAGGTCCAGCTGCGCGCTGTCGTCGACCATCAGCGTGATCGCCGCCAGCAGGTCCGGGTCGGCGCCGAGTTCGGCGAGCGCCGCGCGATCGGCGGTCGGGTATCCCAGCAGCACATCCCGCGCGCCGTGGCGCGCCAGCCAGATCGCCTCGTTCAGCGAGTAGGCCATGATCCCGGCGAAACCGCCCTGGGCGGTGAGGTTTTCGCCGAGCACCTCCGCCAGTACCGCGCGACAGCGCACCGATTTACTGGCGACCCGGATCGGGCGGCCCCCGGCGCGGCGCACCAGATCGGCGGCGTTGGCACGCAGGGTGACCATATCCACCGCGGCCAGCGGGGCGTCGAGGTCGGCGGTGGCCGCGTGCAGCGGGGCAATCGGCGAGGTCGCGCTCACTCCACCCACTCAACCATCGGACTGGTCATCCGTCCAGCTCGACGCGCGGACTCAGCTGTCGATCGCGCGCGTGACCAGGTTGGACACCAGATCGTCGAAGGCCACCAGAATGGCCTCGTCATCGCAATCGGCCAGCCAGCGCAGTACCGAACCCTGCACCACGGTGATCACATAGGCGGCCACCGAGTCGACCGGCTCGATCCAGCGCGTACCCGACCGGGCGGCGCACAACTCCAGCCATTCCACGACATCGCGCTGCTGGGCGCGCTGACGCTGCGAGATCACCGGATCGGGCACATAGTCGTCGCGCGAATCCCAGTGCTGACACAGCGTCTGCACGGTCTTCTCGTAGGCGTGGATCTGCTGGACCGGCCGCGCCTTCACCAACGGCCAGTACGCGCTCACCCCGGCATGCAGTAACACCCGTAACGCCCGCAACCCGGTGCAATCCGAAACCGCGTCCGCGTGGTCGACCGCTTCACGCACGGCCGATCGCAACCGGACCTCCGCTATTTCTCCACGTACGCCCAACGCAAGCTCCCTCGGCAAACAACTCGCACACAACGGGGCCGAATTATCGGCACCGGAGCGGCCGGCCGGATCGGTGGGCCCGAGTCGGGAAGTAGCGACCCATCCAATCCGTCCTCTCGATATTAGAAAGATTTTCGGGGTTTGAGAACAGCTACAGCGGGAAATACATACCTGAAGCCTGTTTTGTAACCCACCCGGGATCGGACGCACCGTCCCGGCACCGCTATGTGCTCGCGCCCGACCGCTCCGGGTGTATAGCCGCGATCGGGGCACCGGCACCGACTGCTGCCCCACGGGCAGAGACCATCGGTCAGTCTACGACGCGATCGCCGCACGGTTCGGCCGCTGTGCCGCATCCCACAACGGAGCCCGTCCGGCGGCGGTTAGCCTGATGCGGTGACAAGCTCTCCCCTCGCCGATCATCTGCGTATCAGCGGCACCTTCAACTTCCGGGATCTCGGCGGACTGCGCACCAGCGGCGGCGGGACCATACGACCCGGCGTCCTGCTGCGTTCCGCCCAGCTCAGCGGGCTCGACGACAGCGGCCACGCCACCCTCGGCGAACTCGGCGTCGGCGCCGTGCACGATCTGCGCGGACACCGGGAGATCGAACGCGTGGGCGCCGACCGGTTGCCGCCCCATATCGAACTCCGCGTCACCCCGTTCGACGACGGAACGGTCACCGCGCCGCCGCACGAAGCGGGTGCCGGCCGGGCGGACGCACCCGGCGCGGCCCTGGCCTACATGATGGACGTGTACCGCAACTTCCCGGCGCGTCCCGAGGCCCACGCCGCGATCATGGCGCTGGCCGAGGCGATCGTCGCCGACCGCGGCGCGGTCCTGGTGCACTGTGCCGCGGGTAAGGACCGCACCGGCTGGACCGTGGCCACGCTGCTGCGGGCGGTCGGTGTCGGCGAGGCCGAGATCCTCACCGACTATCTGCTCAGCAATGACGCGGTGGCCCAGTTGCGCTCCACGCTGAAAAACGAGTTCGGCGACG
>NZ_JBSFRU010000208.1:0-11548 GCF_053589395.1 Nocardia sp. NPDC003345 | reverse complement strand
GCCCGGTTGCGGGAAGACCTACCTGGTCCGGGCGTTGGCGGGCAGCGGGCAGCTCAGTGTGCACGCGGTCAAGGGCGCGGAGCTGATGGACAAATGGGTGGGGTCCTCGGAGCGCGCTGTCCGGGAGCTGTTCCAGCGGGCCCGGGATTCGGCGCCGTCGCTGATCTTCCTGGACGAGGTGGACGCGCTGGCGCCGCGGCGCGGACAGAGCTCGGACTCGGGGGTCGGTGACCGGGTGGTGGCCGCGCTGCTCACCGAACTGGACGGGGTGGAGCCGTTACGCGATGTGGTGGTGCTGGGCGCGACGAACCGGCCGGAGCTCATCGACCCGGCCCTGCTGCGCCCGGGCCGGCTGGAGCGGCTGGTTTTCGTGCCGCCGCCGGATGCCGACGCTCGGCATGCGATCCTGCGGACCGCCGGGCGTTCGGTGCCGCTGGCGGAATCGGTCGATCTCGCGGCACTGGCCGCGGATCTGGAGGGGTTCTCCGCGGCCGACTGTGCGGCGTTGTTGCGTGAGGCCGCGCTGTCGGCCATGCGGCGGGATGTGATGGCAGCCGACGTCACTGCCGGTGATATCGCCGCCGCGCGCCGGACGGTGCGGCCTTCACTGGACCCCGGGCAGGTCGAGGCTCTGCGCCGGTACGCCGACGCCCGGCACTGACTTCGGGCGCCCCGTCCGGTATGTCTGACCTGCGAAGATCGTTGCCCGAGGGTAGCCGAATGCGGACCACGGTCCGTTAACCTGTACGATTGTGCCAGATCGTGCTCGCATATGATGAGCGCGCTGTACCCCGCCGCCCCGATTCCGACGGAGGTAACGCTTGCTCGCCATCCTGCTCGCACACGCTTTGGCCGCGCTCGTCGCGCCGCCCGCCGTGCGAGTGCTGGGGCGCAACGCGTTCTATCCGCTCGCACTCGTCCCTCTCGGCTCGCTGGTCTGGGTGATCGCCCGGTGGAACGACACCGTGGTGCTGCGAATGAACTGGGCGCCGAGTATCGACCTCGCCCTGGATCTGCGATTCGACTCGCTCGCCACCGTGATGAGCGCGCTCGTCCTGGGGATCGGCGCGCTCGTACTCGCCTACTGCGCCCGTTATTTCCAGGACGACGAGCCCAAGCTCGGCTCTTTCGCCGCCTGGCTGGTCGCCTTCTCCGGCGCCATGTTCGGCCTGGTCACCAGCGACAACATGTTGCTGCTGTTCACGTTCTGGGAAGTGACGACCGTACTGTCGTTCCTGCTCGTCGGCCACAACTCCGACAGCGCGGCCGGACGCCGGGCCGCACTGCAGGCGCTGCTGGTCACCGGCGCGGGTGGGCTGGCGATGCTGGCCGGCATCGTCATCCTCGGCGAGCGTTACGACAGCTACCTGCTGTCGGATCTGCTGGCCGCCGAACACCCGCCGGGCGGTATCGCGGTACAGATCGCGCTGGTCCTCGTCCTGGTGGGCGCTCTGAGCAAATCGGCCATCGTGCCGCTGCACTTCTGGCTGCCCGGCGCCATGGCCGCACCCACCCCGGTCAGTGCCTATCTGCATGCCGCGGCGATGGTCAAGGCCGGTGTCTATCTCATCGCCCGGATGGCTCCCGCGTTCGCCGGCGAACCGGTCTGGCGCCCGCTGGTCCTCACCCTCGGCGTGGCCTCGATGGTGCTGGCCGGCCTGCGCGCCATGCAGGTCACCGACCTCAAGCTGGTGCTGGCCTTCGGCACGGTGAGCCAGCTCGGCTTTCTGGTGACCATGGTCGGTATCGGCACTCCCGACGCCGCGCTCGCCGGTATAGCGCTGCTGGTGGCGCACGCGCTCTTCAAAGCCTGCCTGTTCCTGGTGGTCGGCATCATCGACCACGGCGCCGGAGCCCGGGAGATCGACAAGCTGTCCGGGCTCGGGCGCCGTTCCCCGATACTCTTCGCCACCGCCGCGCTCGCCGCCCTGAGCATGGCCGGGATACCACCGCTATGGGGTTTCGTGGCCAAGGAATCCGCGCTGGCGGCCGAACTCTCCGCCGAACCGCTCGGTCTCACCGCCCGGGTGGCGCTCGGGCTGGGCATCGTGCTCGGCTCGATTTTCACCGTGGCCTACAGCGCGCGGTTCCTCTGGGGCGCCTTCGCCGATAAACCCGGTGTCCGTGAACCCGAATGGCATGCACCCGGACCCGCCCTGCTGGCCGCGCCGGCACTGCTGGCGGTCGGATCGCTCGGTGCCGGTCTGGTCGCGCCCCGGCTGGACGAGTTGCTGGTGCCCTACGCGGCGAGCCTGCCCGGCGAACTGACCGAGCATCTGAAACTGTGGCACGGCCTGACCTGGCCACTGCTGCTCACGGTGCTGATCGTCACCGCCGGTGTGTGGCTCTTCACGATCCGCGACCGGATCGACCACTCCACCACCCTGCTGGGCAACGCCGACCGCGGTTACGACGCCGCCCTGCGCGCCATGGACCGGATCTCGCTGCGGATGACGGGCTCGGTGCAGCGTGGATCGCTGCCGTTGAACCAGGCCGCGATCCTGGGCACCCTTGTCATCCTGCCCGCCGTCGTGCTGGCGGTCGGCACTCGCACCGGCGTCGAACTCCGGCTGTGGGATTCGCCGCTGCAACTCGTGATCGGCGCGATCATGATCGCCATGGCACTCGGCGCGACGGTCCTGCGCAACCGCTTGGCCAGCGTGCTGGTGGTGGGCCTCACCGGGTACGGCTGCGGCGTCATCTTCGCCCTGCACGGCGCACCCGACCTCGCGCTCACCCAGTTCCTGGTGGAAACTCTCACCCTGGTCGTCTTCGTCCTGGTACTCCGCGCTTTCCCGGCCGAGATCGGGCCGGAACAGCAGGCCGGTTTCCAGATCGGCCGGGCGGCGATCGCCATCGCGGCCGGAATCACGGTCCCCGTGCTGGCGGCCTTCGCCATCGCGGCCCGCAACACCCAGCCGATCTGGGAACGTATCCCCGACGCCGCCTACGAATTCGGCGGCGGCAAGAACGCGGTCAACGTTCTGCTGGTCGATATCCGCGCCTGGGATACCCTCGGCGAGATATCGGTGCTGGTGGTGGCCGCGACCGGAGTCGCCTCGCTGGTGTTCCGCAGCCGCCGCTTCGGTGTGGCCCCGCGCGCCGCCGACTCCCCGGACTACACCCCGGGCAAGGTGAGCTGGCTGCCCGCCGGCCGGCTGGTGGACCGCCGGGACCGGTCGATGGTGCTGCAGATCACCACCCGTCTGGTGTTCCCCACCGTCATGGTGCTGTCGGTCTACTTCTTCTTCTCCGGCCACAACGCCCCCGGCGGCGGTTTCGCGGGCGGGCTCATCGCGGGCCTGGCCCTGGTGTTGCGCTATCTCGCGGGTGGGCAGTACGAACTCGGTGAAGCGCTGCCCATCGACGCCGGCCGCCTGCTCGGCGCCGGCTTGGTCCTCGCGGCCGGGACCGCCACGGTATCGCTGCTACTGGGCGCGCCGCCGCTGTACTCGGTCATCGTGGAGACGACGCTGCCGCTGCTCGGCCACGTCAAACTGGTGACCTCCCTGTTCTTCGATCTCGGGGTGTATTTGATCGTGGTCGGCCTGGTCCTGGACGTACTGCGCAGCCTCGGCGCGCGGCTGGACGACGAACTGGTGCAGACATGAGCGCGAACCTGACCCTGCTGATAGTCGTCGGCGTCCTCATCGCCTGCGGCGTGTACCTGCTGCTGGAGCGGACCGTCTCCAAGATGCTGCTCGGCATCCTGCTGTTCAGCAATGCCGTGAACCTGCTCATCCTCACCATGGGCGGCCCGGACGGATCGGCGCCGATCAAGGGCTCCGACGATATCGAGCACACCGGAATGGCCGACCCGCTGGCCCAGGCCCTGGTCCTGACCGCGATCGTGATCACCATGGGGGTATCGGCGTTCGTGCTGGCCCTGGCGTATCGCTCCTACATCCTGACCACCAGCGAAAAAGTGGAGAACGACCCGGAGGACATCGGGATCGCCGCGCGCGAGCGGGAGGAACCCGAGGAATGAACCTGTCTCCGGATCTGCTTCCCGCGCTGGCCCCGCTCCCGGTTCTCATCCCCCTGCTGGCCGCCGCTGCGACCCTCATCGTCGGTCGCAGCCCGCGTATCCAGCGGGTGTTCGTGATGGTGGCGCTCACCGCGGTGGTGGTGATCTGCGCCGGGATGCTGTACCTGGCCGATCGCGACGGCACGGTCGCCGTGCAGGTCGGCGGCTGGGAGACACCGATCGGCATCACCATCGTCGTGGACCGGCTGTCGGCGGCGATGCTGCTGGTATCCGCGATCGTGCTGCTCGCGGTCGCGGTCTACGGCGCCGGCCAGAACATCGGCGACAGCCGGGTCCGCCAGCCCACCTCGATCTTCTGGCCCACCTACCTGGTGCTGAACGCGGGTGTCTCGATGGCCTTCCTGGCCGGCGACCTGTTCAACCTCTTCGTCGGCTTCGAAATCCTGCTGGTGGCCTCGTTCGTCCTGCTGACCCTGGGCGCGACCGCCGACCGGATCCGGGCCGGGGTCTCGTATGTGATGGTGTCGATGGTGTCGTCGCTGATCTTCCTGATCGGTACGGCGGTCATCTACGGCGCCACCGGCACCCTGAACTTCGCCCAGCTCGCGGTGCGGATGGACGGGATCCCCGACGGCATCCGGCAGGCCGTGTACGCGGTGCTGCTGGTCGCGTTCGGGATCAAGGCCGCGGTGTTCCCGCTGTCGAACTGGCTCCCCGATTCCTACCCCACCGCACCGGCCCCGGTCACCGCCGTTTTCGCCGGTCTGCTCACCAAGGTCGGCGTCTATGCCATCGTCCGCACCCAGACCCTGCTGTTCCCCGACGGCGGTTTCGACAATCTGCTGCTGATCACCGGCCTGCTCACCATGATCATCGGTATCTTCGGCGCGATCGCGCAGAACGATATCCGGCGGCTGCTGTCGTTCACGCTGGTCAGCCATATCGGCTACATGATGTTCGGCGTCGGGATCGCCAGCCGGATCGGGCTCACCGGCACGGTGTACTACATCGCCCACCACATTCTCGTGCAGACCGCGCTGTTCCTGGTGGCCGGGCTGATCGAACGACAGGCCGGCTCGACCTCGCTGCGCCGGGTCGGCGGGCTGGCCGCGGCCAGCCCGCTGCTGGCCGGGCTGTTCCTGATACCGGCGCTGAACCTCGGCGGTATCCCGCCGTTCTCCGGATTCATCGGCAAGGTCGCGCTGTTGCAGGCCGGTGCGCAGGACGGCAGCGCACTGGCCTGGATCCTGGTGGGCGGATCGGTGGTCACCAGCCTGCTCACCCTGTACGTGATGGCCCGGGTGTGGAGCAAGGCCTTCTGGCGGCCCCGCGAACAGGCTCCGGACGGGCACCTGGTGGCGGCGACCCTCCCGTCGCTGGTCGAGGACAACACCGACATGCTCTACGACGAACGGACCGATCCGGGCCGGCTGCCGGTGATGATGGTGCTGCCGACCGCGGCGCTGGTCGCGGTGGGCGTCGCGCTGACGGTCTGGGCCGGACCGGTGCTGGGCATCGCCGACCGGGCGGCGGTGGAACTGCAGAATCGCGGCGTCTATATCGGCGCGGTACTGGGCGGGGGCACGAAATGACGCGCTGGGTGGCTCTGACCCGCGACAACATCCTGCGCGTGGGCGTCCTGGTGTGGCTGACGGTGGTCTGGGTGGCGCTGTGGGGGCAGATCAGCGTCGCCAATGTACTCGCCGGGTTCGTGGTCGGACTGGTGATCATGGTGGCGTTGCCGCTGCCCAAGATTCCGGTGCGGGGCCGCTTACGGCTGCTGCCGCTCATCCAGGTGGTCGCCCTCAGCGTGTACTACGCGCTCGAATCCAGCCTGCAGGTCGCCTGGTTCGCGTTGCGGCCCGGACCGCCCCCCGTCTCGGGTGTGCTGAAGGTGCGCTTCGCGTTCCGGTCGGATCTGGTGCTGGTCCTGTGCACCAATCTGCTGAACCTGATTCCCGGCACCATGGTGCTCGAAATCGATCGTCAGCAATGCGTGGTCTATGTCCATGTGGTCGATATCAGCAGCGAGAAAGCCGTGGACAGCTTCTACCGGACCATCCGCCAGGTGGAACGGCTGCTGATAGCCGGGCTGGAGAACCGCGCCACCCCGCTCCCCCCACCGGACACCCCCGAGGAGGTGCGCTCGTGAACGTTGTGGCAGTAATCGCCGCGGTCCTGCTCGGCGCCGCCGCGTTGATCACCGCCTATCGCATCCTGGCCGGGCCCGACACCCTCGACCGGGTGGTGGGGATCGACTCGATCATCGCGATGGCGATCTGCGGGCTCGCGGTGTGGGCGGCCTACAGCCGCGACACCACGGTGGTTCCGGCCATCGTCGCGCTCTCCCTGGTTGGCTTCCTGGGATCGGCCGCCGTCACCCGTTTCCGGGTCCGGGACGACCGATGACGACCGTACTGAACTGGATCTCCGGCACTCTGATCATCCTCGGCGCCCTGTTCGCGCTGACCGCGGCGATCGGCATCGTGCGCTTCCCCGACACGCTGCTGCGGATGCATGCGGCAACGAAACCGCAGGTCATCGGGCTCATCCTGGTCCTGACCGGCACCTGTCTGCGGGTCTACGACGATCCGAACGTCTGGATGCTGGTGATGGTCGGCCTGTTCACCCTGCTCACCGCACCCGTCATCGCCCACCTCATCGGTCGTACCGCCTACCGCGAGCAACTGCACCGCAAGGACCTCTTGGTCGTCAACGAACTGGAAGACGACCTGGAGAAACAGCAACCGCAGCCATAACCCGGGACCGGCCGGGCCATCCGCGGGGTGCGGGAAGGCCCGCTGCCCCGCAGTGTCTCGTTACGACCACCGGCCGGCGCGAAGGCGAGGAGGCCGGCCACCGGTGGTCCGGTCGCAGCGTGGGCGTGACCGTGGACTCAGCGGCAATCGCCGGCCGCGGTGGCGGAATCGACCTGATCACCGGAGGCCACGGCCACCTCGGACTCATCAGGAAGGGGGGCCGCTTCCCCCGGCGGGACGTGGCCGCAGCCCGCCGCACCGGCCACCGGAACCGCACGGCGAGCGGCGGCCGGGGCGCTGGGCGCCGCGACCGCACCGGCCACACCGGAGCCGGTGGTCACCGAACCCGGCAACCGGCCGACGGTAGCGGCCCGCGCGACCGCGCCGGTCCCCCGCCGGCGCCGCGAGAACCAGGTCGCGTGGAAGCCGGCCGCCAGCGCGGCCAGCAGCGATACCACCACCGAACCGGCCACCACCGGATGGTCGGCCATCTGCACCGCGAGGTACCGGTAGCCCAGTAGCAGCGCCACCAGTATCAGCGCACCGCCGACCACCAGACGGATCCGGAACATACCCCAGCCGCGCTCGGGCTCGCGCAACGCGGATTCGACGGTCAGGCACAGCACCGCGCCCGCGACCAGATCCACACCGTAGTGGTAGCCGAAACCCAGGGTCGCCGCCAAGGTGCACAGCAGCCAGAAGGTACCGCCCCAGCGCAGCCAGGTGGGTGCGAGCGTGCCGTCCGGGTTACGCCGGGTGTGCAGGAACAGCGCCAAAGCCCACGCCGTATGCATGGACGGCATGCAGTTGCGCGGCGCCACCGCGTCGAACGCCATCGCTTCCGGGCTGCGGTCGAGCGACGGGACCACCCCCGGCCAGTAGTTCCCGACCTGGAAGCCGTTGCCGTCCGCACCGTAGGCGAACATCGGACCGACCACCGGGAACAGGATGTACACCAGCGGGCCCACCAGCCCGAGTACCAGGAAAGTACGCACCAGGTAGTGGGCGGGCCACCGGCCGCCACCGGCCACCGACCGCAACTGCCAGACGGCGACCAGGATCGCCGCGGCCGGAAGTTCGATGTACACCCAGTGCAGCACCGCGTCGGGCACCGGCCCCAGCGCCTCCAGCACCCGGCCCATCACCCAGGACGGATCGCCGAGCGCGTGGTCGGCCAGCATCACGTACTGGTCCAGCACCTCGGGCCGCAGGTCGATGGTGATGTGCAGCCAGACATCACCGACCTTGGTGGCCAGGATCAGCAGCGCTCCCAGCGCCGCCGCCCGCAGGGCATTGCGCCGCCGCGGACCGTCCCAGCGCAACCACGCCACCAGCGCCAGCCCGGTCAGCACCAGCACCGGGCCGTTTCCGACCGTGAACGGCTCCCCCATGAGCAACCGGGCTCCGGCGTACCCGATATCGATCACCACCGCGGCCGCGAACGCCACCAGCCGATGACGGCCGGAGATGCCGACGAGGGCCAGCACGAGCCCCGCCCAGGGGACGGTCATGGACTTGGGGGTGCCCAGGTAATCCCGGAACAGACTCTCCAGCGGCCCCTCGTACCCGCGCCATCCGGCCACCAGTTGGAGGGCGATCAGCAGGGCCGGTACCGCGAGTACGGCGATTACCCGAAACCCCCGTCGCGGCACCGATGGGCGCACCGCGGGCCCGGCTCCCGTATTCGGGTTTTCGACTAGCACTCGCTCATCGTAAACGGCACGTGAACGGCAGGCCCACGGCCTGTTGAACAGCTGCGGACCGGACGGGTGCTAGCCGTTCAGTTCCCGCACCAGTGCGTCCACCACCGCCACCAAGTCACCCTGAGCCGCCGCGGCGACCTTGCGCTGCCGCTGATAGTTGGCGCCGCGTCGTGGGATATCGGCCACCGCGGCGAGTTCGTCCGCGCAACCCAGCCGCCGCGCGGTCGGCTCGAGCCGATCCAGCAATTCCGCCAGATCCTCGGTGACCAGCCGTTCCCGGTTGTCGGAGTCCACGATCACGATGGCGTCCAGGCCGTAACGGGCGGCCCGCCACTTGTTCTCCTGAACATGCCACGGCGGCAGCGTCGGCAGATCCTCGCCCCGCTCCACCCGCTCGTCCAGATGCACGATCAGGCAGTGGATGAAGGCCGCCAGCGCGGCCAGTTCGGCGCGGCTGGAGATCCCGTCACAGATCCGGACCTCGATGGTCCCCCACTTCGGGGCCGGCCGGATATCCCAGTGCATCCCGCCGAGTTGTTCGAACACACCGGTTTTCATCTCGTCGTGCACATAACGTTCGAACTGGCCCCAGTTCTCGAACTGGAACGGCAGCCCGGCCGTCGGCAACTGCTGGAACATGAGCGCCCGGTTGCTCGCGTAACCGGTATCGGAGCCCGACCACATGGGCGAAGACGCCGACAACGCGAGCAGATGAGGATACGACAGCAGCAGCGAGTTCAGGATCGGGAAGACCTTCTCCCGGTGCGAAACTCCGACGTGCACATGCACGCCCCAGATCAGCATCTGCCGGCCCCACCACTGGGTGCGTTCGATCAGCTCGTCGTAATGTTCGGTGCGGGTGAGCTGTTGGGTCGACCACTGCGCGAACGGATGGGTACCCGCGCAGAACAGGTCCACCCCCAGTCCGTCGGCGGCCCGCCGCACCGTATCCATGGTCGCGGACAGATCCTGCACTGCCGCGCCGACGGTTTCGTGCACACCGGTGACCAGCTCCACCGTGTTGCGCAGCAGCTCCTTGGACACCTGCGGCGTGCCGTCGTGGGCACGCAGCTCACCGACGGCGTCGAAGACCGCCGCCGCGGTATTGGAGAGATCGCGGCTCGTCTTGTCGACGAGCGCGATCTCCCATTCGATCCCGATGGTCGGCCTGGGCGACTCACGGAAAGGAACCGGTTCGATCCGTGCCCCACCCATTTCGCCTCCGTAGCGCGTCGACTGCTACCCGATGACGCCGCAGGCGACGCGCCCGCCCGCGTCACCGGTGCTCATCGTGTTCTGATCCGGGCCCGCGCCACCCTCACGGGTGTAGCGCTCCGGAATATTGGCGAAGTTGTCCGGACCGGCGTGGATGATCAGCGCCTTGCCCTCGATATCGGCCATGGTGACGGTATCGGTGGTGGTCACCAGGTAGCCGTGACCGTCCTCACGGACCTGCAGCGAGGTGAGATCGCCGCTCGCCGGATGCCCGGTGGCGCCGCCGACCTGCAGATGCCCACCCGCGGAGAGGAAATCACCGGGTGCGCCACCGGCGGGCGGCGCCGAGTTGGGCTCGCACTTACCCTCCTGGTGGATATGCAGGCCGTGGAAACCCGGGGTCAGCCCGGTGGCATCGACGGTGACCTTCAGGTGGTTACCGTCGACAGTGAAGTTCGCGGTGCCCGCCGAGGAACCACTGGGAGTCTTCAACTCGACCTCGGTACCCGAACCGGCCGGGGTGCCCTGCTCCTCGGCATGGCCACCGTGCTCGCCCTCGCCCGCCGGAGCCGGCGCGGAGGTCCACACCGGTGGCGTCGTTCCGGCCACGTCGCTGGATTCCTGGCTGTTCGTGCAGGCCACGAGGCCGAAAGCCGCGACAGCCAGCACCGGGGTCACGGTCCGCCAGGACGGGCGACGAGATGTGGACGGTGCCATCGAGGAACTCCTTTACGAGTACCGAGTTTACGGGTCGATCGTTTCGACAACGATCATTCGACGCAGATGATGATGCCACGCCGCCCCCATCCGTCCGGGACAGCCCCGGCCTCCGGCAGCCCCGATCACCGCCCGGTCACCACCACGACCACACCGGAACCGTCACCCACACCGGGCACCATCGGGGCGGTCGTCGCCCCGATATCGGCGGCGACCGCGGCCGCGGTCTGCTGATCACCGGGAGCGGTGCCGTAATAGACAGTGGTAGCGGCCAGCGTCGCGGCCGCGTAGTTACCGGTCGAGGTGTTGGTCCAGCCCTTCGCCGCGAGCTCGTTCGCCGTAGTGGCCGCCAACCCGGCGACCAGACTGTTGTTGAGCACTCGCACCGGCGCGGCCTTGTCCACCTCACCCGCCGCGGCCGAGGTGGACGTCGCGGCGGTGGCGGTGGTGGTTCCCGCCGCGGCCGTCGTCGTCGGCATCACAGCGCTCACGGTGGTCCGCGGCGCGGCAGGCGCGGTGGTGGTCGAGGTCGTCCCCGCGCTCTCGGCGCTATCGGAGGACTCCGAATCCGCGCTCGACAGCGACATCGCGCCCAGACCGGCGAAAACGATCGCCAAGGCGATCAGAACCATCGCCGTCGCACGCAGCGGCGGCCCACCGGAGCCAGGGTTCGAATTGCTCACGCGCCCGAGCCTAGCGCTGTGTCCAATCGCGCGCCCGCGGCACGCGGGGGCGGAGTGCGACTTCGGGGCTGCCCGGTCGGAGGGAGGGGTGAGGTTGGACGTACGCGAGGTGAGCCCTTCCGTGAGGGAGGGGGCGGGGGTGACGCGTGCGTGAAGGAGGGTCGGGGGTGACCCGTTCGCGAAGGAGGAGGCGGGGTGGCCCGTACGCGAAGAAGGAGCGAGGTTGATCCATACGCGGATGGGTCAACCTCGATCAACCCTTTCGCGAAGGGGTGAGTTCGGGCCGACCTCTCCGCGAAGGTGGGTTGGGATGTGCCCCTTCGCGAAGAGTGAGTTGAGAGGCGACATCTCCGCGAAGGGAGAGTCCGGATGTGCCCCCTCCGCGAAGGGTCGGGCTGTAATTTTGGAGCGGCTCCGCCGCTCGAGGGTGGGGCCCTATTAACCCGGTTCTTCACTCCTCCGCTCAGTCGCTGCGCTCCTTCG
>NZ_JBSFRU010000207.1:0-11554 GCF_053589395.1 Nocardia sp. NPDC003345 | reverse complement strand
TCGACCCCGTTGGCGCGCAGCGCCTCCACGGCCAGGCCGAGATCCTTGTTCATCAGCGCGGTGGCGAATCCCGGTTTGTAGTCGTTGTTCGCCGGGCTGGTGGGTACCGGTCCCGGGACCGGGCAGTAGGTGGTGAGCGCCCAGCTCTGGCCGGACGCCGTGGACACCACATCGAAGAAGGACTGATGGCTCAGCCCCAGTTTCTCGCCCAGCACCAGCGCCTCGGAGAGCCCGATCATCGAGATCCCCAGCAGCATGTTGTTGCAGATCTTGGCCGCCTGCCCGACACCGGAGGCGCCGCAGTGCACGACCTTGGCGCCCATCACCTCGAGCACCGGCCGGGCCTCGGCGAAATCGGCGTCCGCGCCGCCGACCATGAAGGTCAGCGTTCCGGCCGCCGCCCCGGCCACACCGCCGGAAACCGGGGCGTCCAGGGCCCGGTGGCCCATGGCCACCGCGGCATCCGCCGCCGCCTTGGCATCGGCCACATCGATCGTCGAACAATCCACGAACAGGGTGCTCGGCTCGGCCACTTCCAGCAGTTCGTCGTAGACGCGGCGCACCAGGGCGCCGTTGGTGAGCATCGTGATCACGATGTCGCGGCCGGTGGCGGCCGCGACCCCGGTGTCCACCAATGCGACGCCGTCCGCGCGGGCCTGCTCCTGAGCGGCCTCGGAGGGATCGAAGGCATGCACGTCGTATCCGGCCTTCACCAGATTCGCCGCCATCGGCCCGCCCATATGGCCGAGCCCGAGGAACCCGATCGTCTTCGTCACTTGCTCTCCTCCGGGGTGATCAGATTCAGTTCACGGTCCCCCAATTCGGCGAAGTACGCGTCGACCTGCGCCGCGCTCACCTCCGTCAGGGCCGCCGGATTCCACTGCGGGTTCCGGTCCTTGTCCACGACCTGGGCGCGGATACCCTCGACCAGATCATGGGAGGCCAGCGAGGCGATCGAGACCCGGTACTCCTCGTTCAGCACCGCCTCGAGGCTCCCGGCCCCGCGCGCGGACCGCAGCGACCGCAGCGTGACCTGCAGCGCCACCGGCGATTTGCCCAGCACATCGGTGGCGGCCGCGGCGGCCTCCGGGGCGCTGTGGGCCTGCAGGCGGGTGACGATCTCCTCGACCGTATCGGCGGCGTAGCAGGCGTCGATCCAGGCCCGCTGGGTGAGCAGCGCCGATTCCGGCGCCTCGGCGGCGTATTTGGCGATCGCGATATCGGCGGCTTCGCTCTGCAGCGTGGTCAGCAGCGCCGGGATCTGGTCGGCGGGCACGAAATAATCCGCGAACCCGGTGGCGATCGCGTCTCCGGCCTTCATCCGCGCCGTGGTGAGCGCGATATGGGTACCCAGCTCGCCGGGTGCCCGCGACAGCAGGTAGGTGCCGCCGACATCGGGGATGAACCCGATCCCGACCTCCGGCATCCCGATGGTCGACCGCTCGGTGACGATGCGGTGGCTGCCGTGCGCCGACAGCCCGACTCCGCCGCCCATCACGATCCCGTCCATCACCGCGACATACGGTTTCGGATAGCGGCCGATGAGGGCGTTGAGGATGTACTCGTCGCGCCAGAACTTCCCGGTGGCCGAATCCGCGGCCGCGCCGACGTGCCCGGCCGCCTGCTGCTCCTTGGCGTCGTGGTGGATGGCGACGATATCGCCGCCCGCGCACAACCCGCGCTCCCCCGCACCGGTGATGGCGACGGTGCGCACCGACTCGTCGGTGGCCCAGGCCCGCAGCTGCTCGGTGATGGCCAGCGCCATCGAGTGATTGAGCGCGTTGATGGCCTTGGGCCGGTTCAGGGTGATGAGTCCGAGTCCGTCACGCTGTTCGATCAGGACTTCGGGTTCCTCGCTCATAGCTTTCCTTTCGCGCGCGGGTCCGGGCGCCGCCGGCTCATGGGGCACCCGCCACCGAGGCCGTCATCGACCGGGCCACGACCATCCGCATGATCTCGTTGGTGCCCTCCAGGATCTGGTGCACCCGCAGATCCCGGACGATCTTCTCCAGACCGTATTCGGCCAGGTAACCGTAACCGCCGTGCAGTTGCAACGCGGAGTTCGCGACCTCGAACCCGGCGTCGGTGGCGAAGCGTTTGGCCATCGCGCACAGTTCGACCTTGTCCGGCGCGTCCGCGTCCAGGGCGGCCGCGGCCCGCCACAGCAGGGTCCGGGAAGCCTCCAGCTTGGTCCGCATATCGGCCAGTTCGAACTGCAGGGCCTGGTTGTTCAGCAGCGGCGCGCCGAACGCGCTGCGCTGGGCCAGATAGGGCACGGTCTTCTCCAGCGCCGCCTGCGCCCCGCCCACCGAACAGGCCGCGATATTCAGGCGGCCGCCGTTGAGCCCGTTCATGGCGATCCGGAAACCGTCACCCTCGGCGCCGAGCCGGTTGGCGACCGGGACGCGGGCGTCGGTGAGGATCACCTGCCGGGTGGGCTGGGCGTTCCAGCCCATCTTCTTCTCGTTCGGGCCCACTTCGAGACCGGGCGTATCCGCCGGGATGACCAGTGTCGAGATACCCCGGGCCCCGCTGTCCTGGGTACGGACCATCATCACGTACAGATCGTTGCTGCCCGCACCCGAGATGAACTGCTTGGACCCGTTCACGATGTAGTCGTCGCCGTCGCGCACCGCACGGGTGGTGATGGCGGCGGCATCGGAGCCCACACCGGGTTCGGTGAGCGCGTAGCTGGAGAGCAGATCCATCGCGGTGAGCCCGGGCAGCCACTTCCGCCGCTGGTCGTCGTCGCCGTAGGCGTCGATCATCCAGGTCGCCATATTGTGGATGGAGATATAGGCCGCCACGGCGGGGCATCCGGTGGCGAGCTGCTCGAAGATCCGCACCGCGTCCAGCCGGCGCAGCCCGGATCCACCGAACTCCTCGTCCACATAGATACCGCCGAGCCCGACCGCACCCGATTTCCGCAGGACGTCGACCGGGAAATGTTTCTCCTGGTCCCATTCCACGGCATGCGGCGCCAGATATTCGTCGGCGAACTCCCGGGCGGTATCGCGGATGGCCCGCTCATCGTCGTCGAGAGTGAACATGGTCATTCCATCGTGGGGATGACGAAGCTGTTGCTCTCCTTCAGCCCCGCCGGCCAGCGCTGGGTGACCGTCTTGGTCTTGGTGTAGAAGCGGATCGAATCCGGGCCGTGCTGGTTCAGATCGCCGAACCCGGACCGCTTCCAGCCGCCGAAGGTGTAGTAGGCGATCGGCACCGGGATCGGGACATTGATCCCGACCATCCCGACCTGCACCCGGGCCGCGAAATCGCGGGCGGTATCGCCGTCGCGGGTGAAGATGGCGACACCGTTGCCGTATTCGTGGTCGTTGGCCAGCGCGAGCGCTTCCTCGTAATCGCCCGCGCGGACCACGCTGAGCACCGGCCCGAAGATCTCGTCGGTGTAGATCGACATATCCTTGCCGACCCGGTCGAACAGGGTCGCGCCGACGAAGTAACCGTTCTCGGCGCCGTCCACGGTGACGCCGCGACCGTCGACGACCAGTTCGGCGCCCTCGTCGATGCCCTGCTGGATGTACTTCTTCACCCGGTCCACACCGTCGAGACCGACCAGCGGCCCGTAGTCGGCGCCGGGATCGTCGGATTTGCCGACATTGAGCTTGTGCACCCGTTCGGTGAGCTTTTCCACCAGCCGGTTCGCGGTGTCCTCACCCACCGGCACCGCGACCGAGATCGCCATGCAGCGCTCGCCCGCCGAGCCGTAGCCGGCGCCGATCAACTGGTCGGCGACATCGTCGAGGTCGGCATCGGGCAGGACGATGGCGTGGTTCTTGGCGCCGCCGAAGCACTGGGCGCGCTTACCGTTGGCGGTGGCGGTCTCGTAGATGTACTGCGCGATCGGGGTGGAGCCGACGAACCCGACGGCCTTGATGCGCGGATCGTGCAGGATCGTGTCGACGGCTTCCTTGTCGCCGTTGACCACGTTGAACACACCCTCGGGCAGCCCGGCCTCGAGGAACAGCTCGGCCAGCCGCAGCGGCACCGACGGGTCGCGCTCGGAGGGCTTGAGCACGAAGGCGTTACCGGTGGCCAGCGCCGGGCCGGCCTTCCACAGCGGGATCATGGCCGGGAAGTTGAACGGCGTTATCCCGGCGACCACGCCCAGGGGCTGGCGCATCGAGTACACGTCGATCCCGGTGCCCGCGCTCTCGGTGTACTCGCCCTTCATCAGGTGCGGGACGCCGACCGCGAACTCGATGACCTCGAGGCCGCGCTGGATATCGCCCTTGGCGTCGGCGATGGTCTTACCGTGCTCGCTCGACAGCAGCGCGGCAAGGGAATCCATCTCGTCGTTGACCAGGGTCAGGAACTTCATCAGGATGCGGGCGCGCCGCTGCGGATTGGTCGCGGCCCAGCCCGGCTGCGCGGCTTCGGCATTCGCGATGACGGCCTCGACCTCGGATTTGCTCGCCAGCGGCACCTTCGCCTGCACCTCGCCGCGGTTCGGGTCGAAGACATCCCCGAACCGTCCGGAAGTGCCCGGGACGTGCTTTCCGCCGATGAAATGTGTGAGTTCTCGAGCCATGCGATTCCTGCCTCGTGTCGGGGGTGGCGGGCGCGGCGCTGCGGCCGTCCGTCACACGAAGATCATTCTTGCGGGCTTCCAATAGTTGGACGTCCAAGCAAAACGATACACCCGGCCTCATCCACAGACCAGAGTTACCCGGAAATGGGGCACCATCTGCGAAAATACCCCGCCGAGCGGTCGCTATCCGGGATCCTTGACCGAGCGCGTCAGCAGGAAGCTGCCGATTCCGAGGATGACCGCGCCGATCACCAGAATGGCCCCCGACGCCCCCTCCGACTCCCCGGTCCAATCCCCGACCGCCTCCACCGCGGCCAGGGTGAGCGCCCCGGCACCGCCGAGAACCAGGACCCAGGACCGATCGGTGGCGTACACGGCGAAACACACCGCCGCCACCACCGCGGTCAGCACATACGCCGCGCGCGTCGAATCGATCGCCTCCACGGTCTGCGCGCCCACGACCGCCAGCACGACGCCGGCCAGATACCCGGCCCATACATCCAGCACCAGGCGGGCCCGGGTGAGCCCGAGCCACACCAGTCCCAGCGCCAGCACCCCCAGACCCACCCAGTCGTCGTCGATATCCAGCACCTCGTCGAGCACACCGGCGACCAGCGCGACACCGAAACCGGCGCACAGCAGCAGACCCAGCAGCGACGGCAGCGCCGCGTACCCGGCGACCGCCGCCACCAGCCCCGCCCCGGCGGCCCACACCCAGGCGGTATCGCCTCCGCCGTCGTCGTAGGCCGACCCGGCGGCCGCGGCGACGGCGGCCGCCGCGAGCGCGAACAGGACCACGGCCAGCCGCAGCCGGGCGGTATGGCCGGCCTCCGGCCCGCGGCGCCACGCCGCGCGGAACAGCACCGACCGGCCACCCGCCGTCGCGACTCCGGCCACCGTCAGACCGAAGGCCACCAGCAGGAACAGGATCACCCGGCCGAGCCGGGCCATATCGTCCCAGGATTCCACCAGGATCAGCACCAGCCCGCTCAGCAGCAGACCCGCTCCGGCGTAGGCCGCGATCTCGGCCAGCAGCCGGGCCGGAGCCGGACGCGGCGGCGGAGCGGCCAGCGCCGTCACCACCGCGGTCAGCTGCCGCTCGTCGAGTACGCCCCGATCGACCAGATCGCGGAGGGCGGGTGGCGCCTGCTCCGGATCCGGAGCGCGCGACCCGGCGGCCTCCGGCGTATCCGGCGCGGCACCGGGTCCGGGGTCCGGCTCCGGTTTCACGAGCTCTACCCCGCCGGGAACCGAACCGGCCCCCGACTCCGTATGCGACGCTCGGGGCGCCGAATCCGCTTCGGCCACAGCACCCAGTATGCAGCCCCGGACGCGCACTCGGCTCCGCCCCGGAGAACTCACCCGGCTGTGCCGGGAGAGTCCGCTCGGCGGGCCCCGGGGAACCGGCTCGGCGAGGGCACCGGAGAACCCGTCCGGAGGCGCGGAGGAGAACCCGCTCCACCCGGGGCGTGCACGCGCTAGGCTCGGCCCTTGCAACCGACGGCGATCGCGGGAGGTGCCTGCAGCGGATGGACATCGGCGATATCCGGATCATCGACGCGCATATTCATCAATGGGATCCGTTCACCAACCCGCGCGACTTCAGCCGCACCGCGAAACTGATGCGGGCGCTGCCGATCCCGCTCGGCCTGGCCGTCAAGCTGGCGCCACGCCGGGACCGGGAGTTCGTGGGCGAGCCCTCGGCGTATCTCGCGCCCTATCTGCCCGCCGACTACCGCGCCGACGCGGCCGGGCTGCCCGTCGAATCGGTGGTGCATATCGAAGTCGAATGGACCGGGCCGAAGGTCGAGGAGACCCGCTGGGTCACCGCCCTGCCCTTCGGCGTCGACACGCCCGCGCTGGCCGCGGTGAGCGCCGGCGGATTCCCGGCCACGCCCGGCTTCCCAGAATTGCTCGACGCCCACCTCAGCGCCTCACCGCTGGTGCGCGGGGTCCGCAGTATGGTCGCCCACCATCCGGACACCGGTATCCGCAGTTTCGCCGCGGCGCCCGGAGCGCTGCGCACCGCCGCGTTCCTGGACGGTTTCGCCGCGCTGGTCGAACGGGATCTGCTCTTCGAGGCCTGGGTGTACTCGCATCAACTCCCCGATCTCGTCGCCCTGGCCCGGCGCTACCCGGAGGCCACGATCGTGCTGAACCATCTGGGTACGCCGGCCGGAATCTTCGGGAAAGTCGGCAAACACACCGGTCTCGACGCCGCCGAACGCCGCACGATCCTCGAGCGCTGGCGTGACGATATCGCCGATCTGGCCGGGATGGCGAATGTGGTGGCCAAGGTCAGCGGTCTGATGATGCCGATTCTGGGGCATCCGGTACCGGCGCCGGGACACCCCACTCCCGTTCCCGAACTCACCGACCGGGTCGCGCCGCTGCTGTCGCACGCCCTCGACGTCTTCGGTGTCGACCGGCTGATCTGGGGCTCCAACTTCCCGGTCGACCGGCCCATCACCTCGATCACCGGCAGCGCGCAGACCGTCGCGGCGGTACTGTCCGGCCGGCTCGGCGATACCGGTTTCCTGCAGCCGGTCTTCCGCGACAACGCCCGCCGCGTCTACGGCCTGGACCCGTAGCGCCGCTACCGTCCGGTCATCTCCGAATACATGACCACCAGCGCGCGCCCGGCGGCCGCCGCCTCCGTCTCGTCCGCGCACATCATCCGCAGGGCGCGGCGCAGCAGCGCCGGATCCAGGTCGTCGGGCGCGGGCTGCGCTTCCGGCGCCGGCAGTGCCGGGAGTTCCAGCGCCGCACCGTAGGGGTCCGAGGGCTCACCGGGATCCGGGACGGACGCCTCGATACCCCGGATCAGCGCGTCGATACCCAGCCCGCGCAGCGTCAGCAGATCACGGGGATGCTCGTCGAGTCGTTCGGCCAGCAGACAGGCGACCGCGACGGCGTGCTTGCACGGCCATCCGGGATCGGGACAGGTACACCCGAAATCGATATCGGCGGCGGTCTCCGGAACGAGATGCGGCGCGAGTTCGCGCGGCAGATCCCCGGAGACGACGCGGGCCAGCATGCCCGGCGCCGAACGGATCGACTCGATCAGCAGATCCACCTCGTCGGGCCGCAACCGGCGGATATCGCAGGTCGTGGTGAACGGTCGCGGCTGACTGCCCTGGACCTCGGCGCGCACCGCACCCGGTTCGATCGTGAAGCTCACCACCTGCCCGGCCCGGGCGTAGGTGCGGCCCCGGGATATCCGGCCGGGCTCGGCGAGCTTGTCCACCGCGTCGAGCAGGCTCCGGCCCCAGAAGGTGCGGGCGAATCCGCCACGCCTGCTCCGGGCCGGCACTCCACCGGCGACCGGCCGGCGTTTGCCGAATTCGCTGAAATCCGTCATTCGCCCACCGCCTCGGATCCCAGCGTGAACAGTTGCGCGAGTTCGGCGTCACCCAGTTCGGTGATCCAGTTCTCGCCCACCCCCACCGCGAGATCGGCGAGTTCCCGCTTCCCGGCGATCATCTCGTCGATACGTTCCTCGATGGTGTCGACACAGACGAGTTTGCGCACCTGCACCGCGCGGCGCTGACCGATCCGGAAGGCCCGGTCGGTGGCCTGGTTCTCGACCGCCGGATTCCACCAGCGGTCCAGATGCACCACGTGATTGGCGGCGGTGAGATTGAGCCCGGTACCGCCGGCCTTGAGCGAGAGCAGCATGATCGGCGGTCCGTGCTCGTCCTGGAACCGGGCCACCATCGCGTCGCGGCGGGCCTTGGCGACACCGCCGTGCAGGAACGGGATCTCGCCGCCGAACCGTTCGGCGAGATAGGGCGCGACCAGATCGCCGAACTCCCGGAACTGGGTGAACAGCAGCGCCTTCTCTCCCTCGGCCAGCACCGCGTCCAGCACATCCTCGACCAGCGCGAGCTTGCCGGAGCGGTGCGCGCCGCGGCGCAGCACCGCGGAGGAATCGCCCAGGAAATGGGCCGGATGGTTGCAGACCTGCTTCAACCTGGTGAGCGCGCCCAGCACCGCGCCCTTGCGGGCCATACCCTTGGCATCCCGCAGCTTCTCCAGCATGTCCTCGACCACGGCCTGGTAGAGCGCCGCCTGTTCCACGGTCAGGTTGGCCCGCACCGTCATCTCGAGTTTCTCCGGCAGATCACTGATGACGGCCGGATCGGTCTTCACCCGGCGCAGCAGAAACGGCGAGGTCACCGTGCGCAGCCGGGTCACCGCGTTCTGGTCGTTCTCGCGCTCGATCGGGACGGCGAACCGGGCCCGGAAGGTCTGCGGGCTGCCGAGCAGCCTGGGCACGGCGAAATCGAGGATCGACCGCAGCTCCTCGAGCCGGTTCTCCACGGGAGTACCGGTGAGGGCCAGCCGGTGCCGGGCCGGTAGTGCCCGCGCCGCGCGGGCCTGCCGGGTCGCGGCGTTCTTGATGTGCTGCGCCTCGTCCAGCACCACCCGCTCCCACCGTTGCCGCGACAATTCGCCGATATCGCGGACGAGCAGTGCGTAGGTGGTGATCACCAGATCCGATCCGGCGACCGCGGCGTCCAGTTCGCGGCCCCTGGCCCGCCCGGTGCCGTGATGCACCAGCACCCGCAGGTCCGGGGCGAACCGTTCGGCCTCGCGCTGCCAGTTACCCACCACCGACATCGGGCAGACCAGCAGGGTGGGTCCCGGATCGGCGCCGCCGTCCCGTTCCCGTTCGTGCAGGAGTAGCGCCAGGACCTGCACCGTCTTGCCGAGACCCATATCGTCGGCGAGCACCGCACCGCAACCGAGCCGGCTCATGGTGGCCAGCCAGCTCAGTCCGCGTTCCTGATACGGGCGCAGCTGCGCCTTCAGCCGGCCCGGCGGGGTCACCGCCTCCGGTTCGGCCTCGGGATCGAACAGCGCGGCGGGCCAGCCGGTGGCGGTCACCTCGGTCAGCGGCACCCGGCCCACCGGGTTGGCGGCGATCTCGCCGATCAGGTCGGCCAGCGTGATCTGGGCGTCCTCGGTGTGCATGGCGACGAATTTCGCGGCCGCGGCGAGCACCGTGTGATCGGCCTGGACCCATTCGCCGCGCAACCGCACCAGATCCGATTGCGCGGTGACGAGCCGTCGCATCTCCGGCTGGGTCAGCACGGTATCGCCGAGCGCCAGCTCCCAGCGGTAGGACACCAGACCGTCCAATCCGACGGTGCTCTCGGCGGCGGCCACCGCGGGTTCTCCGATCCGCAGCCGCAGGCTCGGTTCGGTGATATTCCAGGCCCGGGGCAGCAGCAGCGCGATCCCCTCGGACGACAGGGCCTGCGCCCCGTGCGCCACCAGATCGGCCACCACCTCGGTCGGTAGCAGCAGGTCGAGGCTGTGCGGATCGCCGGGCACATCCCGCAGCCGCGGATACGCCCGCTGCGCCCGGCCCAGCCACTCCAGCCCCAGCCGCATCTCCTCGGCCGGGCCGGGCACCGCAACCGGCCGCGGCGCCGCCCCGTCGGCGCGCAGACACACCTCCAACCGCCACAGCACCGATCCGCCCTCGGGGTCGGCCGCCTCCGCGTCCGGTTCCCGCAGCCGGAGCACCATCTCGGTGTCCTCCCCCGACCGGGTCGCGTGCCACTGCCGCAGCACCTCCGCGGCCTGGTGACTGCCGGTTTCCACCGGCACATCGGTGGCCAGCGCGTGGATCAGGGGATGCGGATGGGTGCGCGGCGACAGCAGTTCGCGCACCATGGGGTCGGTCAGTTCGGCGACCAGATCGTCGAGCACCGCGCCGGGTTCGCCGGGCACCCGTAGCGCAGGTGGCAGGAGGGCGACCAGTTCGGCGAGCCACGCCCGCTGCCCGGCGCCGCCGGCCAGTTCCCAGCGCGCCCACCACTCGCCGTCGTCGCGACGCAGTGCCGGCACCACCATTCCCGCCCGTACCCAGCGCTCCAGGCCCTGGGCGATATGCCCCAGGAACCGCAGGTCGCCCGCGACGGCCTCGGCGGGCAGCCGCTGCCGCAACGCCGCGACCGCGGCGGCCGGCGCGAGCGCGTGCGCGCGCACGGTCTCGCGCCGGACCCCCGCGTCGTCGGCGAGCAGCACCTCGGCCCGATGCCGGAACCGCGATTCGGCCAGTACGGACCCGAGCAGGCCGCCGACCGCACCGCCGTCCCCGCTGCCCGGCGCACGCCACAGCAGCAGCCCGGAACCGGGCGACCACAGTCCGTGCAACATATCCACATCAAATCAGCCCGCCCCGACACCTCGCGACGGCCCCGGCCCGGAGGCCCGCACGGCGGCCCGGACGCGCCGCGCGGCGCACCAGGGTCGTACCTGGATTTATCCACAGTGACGGCACATACTGGGGATATCCGCTGGTCACTGCAGAGATACGCGCCCGTCGAGGCGGTAGCGCCTCGCCCGCGGAGCATGCTGCGCCCGGCGGCCGATCCGCGGTGTCCGGCATATCTCCCGGCCGCCCGGATCTCCTCATACAGCGGTGTCATCGAACAGCGGAGGACAGCGGCATGACGATCCTGCTCCAGGTGCTCGAGCAGAGCTACACCCCGACCACACCGTGGGAGCGGCGCAAATTCACGTTCGTGGACGCCGGCAAGATAGTCGGCATGCGACTGGACGGCCAGTGCGGAGTCTGGCTCGACCTGTCCCGTCCCGGCGAATCCCAGCGATTGGCCCGCACCGCCCATCCCGAGGAAGCGATCGGCTTCCTGCTGACCGCCTTCGCCAAGATCGCCGAATGCACCGACAGCGGCGGCTCCTGGGTGATCGGACACGACGGGCTGCACGTCGAATCGCTGGCCGCGACCCGTTTCCCGCCCCGGGGCAGCGGGGTCGCCAACGACGAACTACTGGCCAGAGCCTGGCTGTGAGACCGGATATCCGGCCCCGCACGGAGTTCCGGTGGCCGGCATCGGAACTCCGATAGCGACGCGGAGTCCGGACAGCTGTCGGAGGGCTGCGGTATACCGGAGCGGTGATGACACGGGGGATCATTCACGCGGCTACCGCGATTCTGTCCACACTGGCACTGCTCGTCGTTCTCGG
>NZ_JBSFRU010000206.1:0-11560 GCF_053589395.1 Nocardia sp. NPDC003345 | reverse complement strand
TGGGCGTCCCGCTGGTGGCCCGCTTCGGCCGTGGACGGTATCGCCGCGCTGGATCCGGGGTTGCTCGCACGCGAGATCAACGAACTGACCGCCCTGTGCGAGGGCATCGTCGACGGCGCGGACGCGGAAACCGCGATACCGGACGAACTCGCCGCGGGAAGCGAACTGCTCTCCGGCCGGGCGGGCGATTACGCGCTGGCCGCGGGCGGGCCCGCCCGGAACGGGTCGTTATCGCTCGGGCGCGGCAGCGGCGGCTGGGATTGGCGGTACTGCCCGCCCGGTGTCCTGGATGCCTCGGAACACGCGGTGTCCTGGGAACTCTTCCGGACCGCGGGGACGACGACCGCGCATATCGCGGCCCTCGCCGCACCGGGGACGCCCGCGGGTGTCCCGGACCATCTGCGCCCGCTCGCCCGGCTCCGCACCCCGCTGGGACCGGTGGAGGTAGCCCTAAAACCCGGGTTCGACAGCTGGACCGCGGCGGTGGCGGTCCCGGCCGATACGGTGACCGGTGTCGAGGTCTTCGTCCCGGGTGTGGGCCCGGAAAGTGGTCGGCGGCCCGGCGGGGCCGCGCTCACCGGGAACGTGCCCGGTTCGCCGGACGAGCGGGCAGCGGGTGCCAGGCAGCGTATCCGTGACCTCGCCCGGACCCGGCTGCGGTTGGCCGGTACCGATCCGGGCGCGGCCGATCGGGGGCCGGAACCGGCCACCACCGGCCCGCTGCGGGCGGAGACCGCCGCGGCCGAATCGGATTCGGACTTCTGAGATGGCCGATCAGCAGAACCCGCCCGGCCTGGAGCTTCTCTACGAGGGCGCCGCCGCCTATCAGCGTGGCGAGGTGGCCGAGGCGCTGCGGATCTTCGAGCACGCCGTGCAGACCACCACCGACGGAGTCCGTACCAGCGCGCTGATCAACGCCGCGAGTATGTACGACGAACTCGGCGACCACCGGGGCGCCGCCGTGCGGTATCGGCGTGCCCTGGGCGAGATTCCGGCCGACGCCGTCGAAAAACGCGCCTCCACCTTGATCAACTATTCGCAGGCCCTGCAGCATCTCAGTGAACTGGACGAAGCGCAGGCCGTCCTCGAGCAGGCGCGCGATCTGCTCGGCGCCAATGCGGATCTCGGCGTGCTGCGGGTGTCCTGCCTGTTGTCGCTGACCGCGGTCGCCACCCATCGCGGCCGCTGGACCCGGGTCATCGAAATAGGTACCGAGTCACTGGACGCGGCAGTGCGTTTCGCGCCACATCTGGCCGGTCATCCGCTGATGACCCTGGCCGGGGCCTATTTCGAGACCGGCCGCCGCGACCTCGGACTGGATTTCGCCCAGCAGGCGCTCGCGGCGTTCACCGCGGCCGGTGACCACAACGCGGTCGCCGATACCCAGCAGAACCTGGCCCAGATCCTGGCCCGGATGGGCCGCCCGGACGAAGCGGAGGAACTGGCGCGCGCGAGCCAGGAGTACTACGAACGGGCCGGGCTGGGCTACCGGGCGGGGGTGGGCTGGAAGGTGCGCGGCTTCCTGGCCGAAGGTCGCGGCGAACTCGACTCCGCCGAGCAGTGGTATACGCGCGGTCTCGACTGTTTCGAAACCTCCGGCGCCGTTCTGGACTCGGCCGCGGTGCGCTCCCGGCTGGCCACTCTGGCCTACCTCCGGGGCCGGATCGGGGAGGGACAGCAACTGCTGGCGGCCGCGTTCGCGGTCTACGCCGAACGCGGCCTCGGACTGCACTGCGCCCAGCTCGACTACTGGCACGCGGCATTGCTCGAAACGGTGGTCGACGATATGGGCGATCCGGCTCCGGAGTTGCTCGCGCTGGGGCGCGCGCTGGCGGTGCCCGCGGCGATCGCCATCGACGCGGTGCGCTACACCCTGCCCAACGGGGGCCAGCGCGACCAGTGGAATCGTGAGGTGGCCGATCCGGCGATCCGGCTGGCCTTCCGGTTCGCGTATCTGTGTGGCGACGCCCCGCTGCTCGCCGATCTCATCGAAACACAGTGCGCGGGAACGACCCTCGATCCGGACGGGGCGCGCGAGACCGGCCGCCCGCAGTTTCCGCTGGACCTCCCCGGTCCACCGGTCGTATCCGCCGAACCGGCCGGGCCCCTGCATCTCGGCGCCGCACTCGCGCATATCGCCGCGTCCGCCGGCCTGCCGGTCACTCCGCCGCCCAGGCTGGCAGTGGGCCCCGGCGGGCGTATCGCGCTCGCCGATCACCTCGCCGTCGCCGAACAGCGCTACGGGTATCCGGTGCGGGAGAACCGGGTGATCCCGGTATGAACGCAGCGATGGCCGGAGGCACCGGTATCCGGAGGTGGTCGCGGTGATCGGGCGGCCCGCGGTCGTGCTGCGGATGGCCGACGCCGGCGACCTCTACATGTCCTGGCGGTGGGACGGCGACCCGGCCCTGCCCGGAGTCGCGGTGCTGCCGGGCGGCGCGATCGACGCGGTGGTGGGGGAACTGGCCGCCGCGCTGCCCGATCCCCGGTTCCCGGACCGGCTCGAACAGGCCCTGACCACCGGCGCGCTCGCCGCCCCGGATACCGAGTACCGGCTGGCCCGCGATCTCTCCCGCGCGCTGCTGCCGCACGACCTGGGTGTGCAGTTGCACGCCCTGTACCAGCGCGGTGTGCGCCCGCTGATCCGGCTCCAGCCCTCGCCCCGGGTCGCGCAGGTGCCCTGGGAGATCCTCGCGCCCGATCCCGCGCTGCGATTGCTCGATATCGCCGATATCGCGCTGCTGCCGCCCGCGGGCGTGGTGCACGCGCCGAACCGCACGCGGCGGCCGTGGGCCACTTCGCGCGAATTGCCGGTGGTGGCGGTGCTCGATCCGCGGGTCCCGGGTTTCCGGGCCGATTCGGAGCTCGGATCGGTACTGGGGCGGATGGACGGCACCGGCCCGCTCGGTGAACGGGTCGCGGCGCATCTGCGTACGGGCCGGCTGCGGCCCGGAGCCGGCGATCCGGTGGCGATGTTCCGGCGTACCGATCTCGACCGCGCCTGGTTGTCGCGGGCGCTGCGCGACGGCGCGTCCCGGCTGCTCTACGTCGGCCACGTCACCGCCGCCGCACCCGAATCCGGGCAGAGCGAGACCGCCGAACTGCATCTGGCGTGTACCGCCGAAACCGTCGGGTTCGCCGCACCGCAGCGTACCCATCGCCCGCTCTCGGCCAAGGATCTGCTGCTGGGCACCCATACGCTCGATCCTCGTCCGGTCGCCGGGCCGGAGCTGTGGCCGATCCCGGGCCGGGTCGCGCTCATCGCCTGCGAGAGCGGCGGGGATTCCCGTTTCACCGAAGCCCTCGGGCTGGTGGCCGCGATGGTCACCGGCGGTGCCGAACTGGTCACCGCCACCCGCTGGCCGCTGCCCACCGATCTCGCCGTCCACATATTCGGGGGCGCGAACGGTGTGACCCCGCTGCAGGACGCCGTTTGCGCCGTCGACGCCGCGCACGACGATGCGGACCCGGTGCTGTCACTGGCCCGGTGGCAGCACGACAGACTGCGGGCCTGGCGTGCCACCGGCGCCCTGCACGATTCGCCCGTGTTGTGGGCGGCGCCCGCCACCTTCGTCGCCTGAGCGCGGTGGGCCCGGGGCGGTGCGCCGGAAGCCGTCCCGGTCGCGATCCGCGAATTCGGAATAGACCATTCGCGACCGTTCGGGATCACGAAAGTCGTTATCGCATAGCACTTTCTGAATTCATCTCCGGTTCGCGGGATTTCTGCCGGAACCGCGATATCGGGCGGCCGGTGCTCGCTACGATGCCCGCGGGAACGCATTCGCAGGGGGTTGTATGAGCCGATTCGCCGGCGGGGCGCCGGTCACTGTCGCCGTGGGGCAGTTGTGGATCGACGAGGGCCGGTGGCTGCTCGTCGAATCCCTGCCGGTCGACGGCGCTTTCGTGCTGTGCCGGGTGGTGGCGAAGCGGGTCGCCGACCGGATCACCGCGCCCGGCAATTCCGTTCTGCTCCTGCGATCCCAATTGGTCGGCGAATGTGAACTCGCCGAATCCGCGCCCGCGGCGTCGCCGCCGGATTTCGCGCTGATCGGAATCGACCGCGATGCGAAACGGATTCGGCTCGACGGGATCGAATTCCCCTATCACGTGGTCAATGTGGGTCCCCGCGTGCGGCGCGATCCCGACGGTTCGATCTCGGTCGTGGTCACCTTTCACACCCGGGCGGTGGACGATCCCGGCCGCGCCGGCGAATGATCGATCGGTCCGCGGGCGGGACCGGGCTCGGACCGGTCGCGGGGTAGCCGGTCACCGCCGGGGCGGCAAGGGTATCCGGTCGAGATCGGCGGCGACCACGATCTCGCCGCCGAATTCCCGCCGCGCCTCGGCGAGGTGGGCGTCCACGGTGCGGTAGCGCTGGGAGAAATGGGTCAGAACCAGTGTCCGCACTCCGGCCGCGGCGGCGATACGGGCGGCACCGGCGGCGGTGAGATGGCCGTACTCCGCGGCGAGCCCGGCGTCGGCCTCCAGGAACGTCGCCTCGATGACCAGCATGTCCGCTCCGGCGGCCAAGGCCCGGGCACCGGGGCAGTCACGGGTGTCCATGACGAAGGCGAAACTCTGCCCCCGGTGCGCGACACTGACCTCTTCGAGGTTCACCGTGCCGCCGCGCCAGCCGATCTCACCCTCCCGCTGCAGGCGTCCGACCACCGGGCCGGACAGCCCGAGTTCGGCCAGCCGCTCCGGCACGATCGAACGGAAGTCCGGTTCGGTGAGCCGATACCCGAATGCCTCGACCGGGTGGTCGAGGCATTCGGTGGTGAGCGTGAACGGCGCGCCGGGCGCCGGCAGCGCGCCGGGGCCGGTGATCGGGTGCGTGCGCAGGTCGACGGTCCGGTGATAGGCGGTCGCCGCGCACAGGTTGTCGAAATATCGTTGCCCCGACCCCGGATAGTAGGCGTCGATCGGATGCGGAACCCGGTCGAGATTGATCCGCTGCACCACTCCGGCCAGTCCCAGACTGTGGTCGCCGTGGAAATGGGTTATCGCGATCCGGGTCAGATCGGTGGCCGAGACACCGGCGTGGATCATCTGCCGCTGGGTGCCCTCGCCGGGATCGAAGAGGACGGCCTCGGCGCCCCAGCGCAATACATAGCCGTTGTGGTTGCGCCGGGCCGTCGGCACCTGGCTCGCGGTGCCCAGCACCACGAGTTCGCGTTGTGACATCTAGCCGCGCACCGGCCTGGGCACCGGGAGAGCACGGCCGGCGGGACATGGGACGGACATGGCAACGACCCTAACCGGCTCCATCGGCGGGCACCCGGCTCCACGCACCGGCCGCCGGGGGCGCCGACGCTAGCCGGCCGATTCGTTGGGCACCATATCGGCCCCGGTCACCAGCAGGCCGATCAGCAGTCCCGCCGCCAGACAGACCGCGGCCGCGATGGCCGCCCATTTACCCAGCTGCTCACCTCGGATATGCCCCACAACGCCGAGGATGATCCCGGCCGGACCGAACAGGATGGGACAGAACAACAGCGATATTCCGGCGCAGACGAAGCCGATGATCGACAGGACCTGCGGACCGCTACGTTCGGGCGGCTGGGTCGTGCCGTAGGGCTGGTACTCCTGCTGCGGATAGGCCGGATAGCCGCCGGGCGGTGGCTGCGCGCCGCCCCACCCGGGCTGTTCGCCGCCCTGCCATCCCGCCTGCTCCGGATATCCGCCCTGGGACGGGTAGGGGGTGCCGCCGCCCGGGGGCGGGTACGGCGTGCCTCCGCCCGGCGGCGGGTAGGGGGTACCGCCGCCCTGTGATGGATAGGGCGTGCCGCCTTGGGATGGATAGGGTGTACCGCCCTGCGACGGGTAGGGCGTACCACCGTGCTGGGGATACGGCGTACCGCCCTGAGGATGGCCCTGCTGCGGGCCCGGGTACTGCCCGCCGGGCGGCTGCGGCTGCCAGGCCTGACCCGGTGCCTGCTCCTCGGGCCGGTCCCACCACGCCTGCGGCGGCACCTCGCCCCCGACCGCGCCCGCACCGGGCCGGTGTTCCGGCCCCTCGGCGCCGGGCTGCCAACCCTGCGCGAATGCCGCGCTGCCCGGGTCCGGGCCGGGTTCCCGGCCACCGGCCGGCTCTTCGGGACCGGGCCGGTCCGAGCTCGGGCGGGATTCCCGGTGCAGGATTTTGGGCAGGTACTCGGTAGGCGGGTCATGGGGTGACGGTGGCGTTCCGCCCGCGGCGCCCCGGTCGTCGCCGGTGCCGGGTTCGGGTCCATCCGAGGATTCCCCGGCGGCCTGCGGTGCGCTCGGCGTGAGCGGTGCGCCCTCCGGGCGGCCGGGCGCGTTCGCGGGGGTCTGCGTCTCATCCGGCGGCTGCGGCGCGCCCGGGGCCTGGAACGGTTCCTCGACCGGTTCCCGGGGACGCTCCGAAGACTCCGGCCCCGCCCCGGCAGCGGATCCGGAGTGGTCGTCCTGCGGCTCTTCGCCGCCGTATCGCGGGTCCTGCGGTGTACTCATCGCGTCTCCTCGTTCGTATCGTCGAGGGCTCGGAAAGTCGGTACCGCGGTGCGGGCGCAGCGCGCTGTCAGAGCTCGGGTTCCTCCTCGATATGGATGGCGGCGGCCTCGGCGGGACGGTCGTCGGAATCGGGACGGTGCCGGCGGCCCTGCTCCTGCGCCAGCTCGTCGGTGATCCCGAGACGGCCGTCGTCATCGTTCTCCCGATAGCGAATGCGCAGGTCGGCAGGCGGGTCCTCGATATAGCGCTCGTAGGCGCGGACCTCGTCCTCCTGCTCGTCATCACCCATATCGGGGTTCTGGGATTCGCGATCCATACCAACCAGTATGCGCCGATCCGGTGTCCGGTTCAGGGATGGTGGCGCCCGGTGTCGAAGACCCGTCCGAGACGGCGAACGGCCCCGGACCAGCGGTCCGGGGCCGTTCGGGAAGCGGGATCAGGCGTTGCCGTTGAACAGGCCCGTCACCGAACCGTTCTCGAACACCTCGCGGATCGTACGCGCCAGCAGCGGCGCGATGGACAGCACCGTGAGCTGCGGAAACTTCTTGTCCTCGGTGATCGGGAGGGTGTTGGTCACCACGACCTCGCGGGCGCCGCAGGAGGCCAGCCGCTCGGCGGCGGGAGCGCTCAGCACACCGTGGGTCGCCGCGATCACCACATCGCCGGCACCGGCCTCACGCAGCACGTTCACCGCGCCGGCGATGGTGCCGCCGGTGTCGATCATATCGTCGATGAGAATACAGGTGCGGCCCTCGACCGAACCGACCACCCGGTTCGACTTCACCTGGTTGGGGACCAGCGGATCGCGGGTCTTGTGGATGAACGCCAGCGGCGCGCCGTCCAGCGAATCCGCCCATTTCTCCGCCACCCGGACGCGGCCCGAATCGGGGGAGACCACGGTGATGTTGTCGAGGCTGTAGTTGTTGCGGACGTACTCGGCCAGCTGCAGCTGAGCGTGCATATGGTCGACCGGGCCGTCGAAGAAACCCTGGATCTGATCGGTGTGCAGGTCGACCGTGACGATACGGTCGGCACCCGCGGTCTTCAGCAGATCGGCGACCAGGCGAGCCGAGATGGGCTCGCGGCCGCGGTGCTTCTTGTCCTGGCGGGCGTAGGGGTAGAACGGCAGGATCGCGGTGATGCGCTTGGCCGACCCGCGCTTGAGCGCGTCGATCATGATGAGCTGTTCCATCAGCCACTGGTTCAGCGGCGCCGGAAAACTCTGCAGCACGAAGGCGTCGGAACCGCGTACCGATTCCTCGAAGCGGACGAAGATCTCCCCATTCGCGAAATCACGCGCGACCTGCGGGGTGACATGAACGTCGAGTTCCTTGGCCACCTGCTCGGCCAGTTCGGGGTGCGACCGTCCGGCGAAGAGCATCAGGTTCTTCTGGTTGTCGATCCATGACGCGGTCACTGCTGGTTGCCATCCTTAAGCTTTGTTGCCCGATCCGGTGTTCTCATCGGCCGCGAGCGCCTTCGCCGCCGCCTCCGCTGCAGCGGTACCTGGACGTTTCCGCTGCACCCAGTTCTCGATATTGCGCTGCGTTCCGCCGGATACGGCCAGCGCGCCCGGCGGGACGTCTTCCCGCAGCACAGTACCTGCCCCGGTATAGGCTCCGTCACCCACGGTCACCGGGGCGATGAACATCGTATCGCTGCCGGTTCGCACATGGGACCCCACCGTCGTCCGGTGCTTGTTCACGCCGTCGTAGTTGACGAACACACTGGATGCTCCGATGTTGCTGTGCTCGCCGATGGTCGCATCGCCGATATAGGTCAGATGCGGGATCTTCGTATGCCGCCCGATCTCGACGTTCTTGGTCTCGACGAACGCGCCGATCTTGCCGGATTCGCCGAGCGAGGTCCCCGGCCGCAGATAGCTGAAGGGGCCGACCGTCGCGAAGGCGTCGATGGTCGCGCCCTCGCCGTGGGTGCGGATCACCTTGGCGCCGTCCCCGACGGCGCTGTTGGTGAGCGTGGTGTCCGGGCCGATCTCGGCGTCCTCCCCGATCGCCGTGGTACCCAGCAACTGCACCCCCGGCCGCACCACGGTGTCGCGGCCGATCCGCACATCGGTATCGATCCAGGTGGTGGCCGGATCCATGATGGTCACCCCGGCACGCATATGCCGTTCCAGGATGTAGCGGTTCAGGGTGCGCGCCGCAGCGGCCAGCTGCACCCGGTCGTTCACGCCGGTGACCTTCGCCGAATCGACCAGCCGCGCGCCCTGCACCGGATGCCCGGCCTCCCGGGCCAGCTTCAGCACATCGGTCAGGTAGAGCTCGTGCTGGGCGTTGGCGGTGGACAACCGGCCGAGCATGGCGCGCAGTACACCGGCGTCGAACGCGTACACACCGGAGTTGACCTCACGGATCGCGGCCTGCTCCGGAGTCGCGTCGGCGTGCTCGACGATCTCGGCGACCTCGCCGTCGGGATCGCGCACGATGCGGCCGTAGCCGTTCGGGTCGTCCGGGACGAAGGTCAGCACGGTCACGGCGGGCCGCTCGGCGTAACTGCGATGCTCGTCCAGCAGCGCCGACAGCGTGTGACCATCCAGCAGCGGGACATCGCCGGAGGTCACGATCACATCGCCGGTGAAATCACCGGGCAGTCCCGACAGTCCGACCTGGACGGCATGCCCGGTCCCGAGCTGCTGCTCCTGCACCACCGGTGCGATCACCCGGTCCAGTTCCGCGGCCACGGCCGCCGCCGCGGCGCCGACCTGCTCGCGGTCGTGCCCGATCACCGTAACCAGATGGTCGGGTTCGATCGCGTGCGCGGCGTACAGCGCGTGCGCCAGCATGCTGCGACCCGCGAGCGGGTGTAGCACCTTCGGCGTCTTCGACCGCATTCTCGTACCGGCACCTGCGGCTAGCACGATGACGGCGGTCTGCTCCTGCATTGATCTCCCTCGGGCCGACGATGGTCATCGTGCACGCGAGCTGCTCCGCCGCCAGGACTCGAACCTGAACTATCTGAACCAAAATCAGAGGTGCTGCCATTACACTACGGCGGACTGTCACACCGGTGGGTATCCATACCACCCGCCGCTGTGCCCCGGCACGGCAACGATACTCGCATGCCACACCGGGATCCGTCGAACCGCGGGTGGTGGCGACACGCCGGGCGGGTTCTCCGGCGCCTCCCACCGTGCCCGCCCGGCCGTCGGCACCGCCCGGGTGACCCCGGCCGCCGCAGGTCTGAGACAGTTGATCTCGATGGTTTTGGTCGCGGATACGCGGTATCGGCGACCCCGGTAACCAGGGAGGCGGGAACGTGTCGTCGGGAGACCCGAGAACGGCCGGGGAAACCAAAGAGGCAACCGAGCAGGTCCGGGCCCGGCAGCGGATGACCGGTACCCAGCGCCGGCAGCAACTGATCGAGATCGGCCGCGCACTCTTCGCCGAACGCGGCTACGACGCCACCTCCATAGAGGAGATCGCGCAACGCGCCCAGGTGTCCAAGCCCGTCGTCTACGAACACTTCGGTGGAAAAGAAGGCCTGTACGCCGTCGTCGTCGACCGCGAGATGTCGATGTTGCTCGACATGATCACCTCCTCGCTCACCAACAACCGGTCGCGGGTACGGCTCGAACAGGTGGCGCTGGCCCTGCTCACCTATATAGAGCAGCGCACCGACGGGTTCCGCATCCTGGTGCGCGACCAGCCGGTCTCCTCCACCGACGGCCGCTACTCCAGTCTGCTCAACGAGGCGGTCAACCAGGTCGCGCACCTGCTCGGCGGCGACTTCGAACGCCGCGGCTTCGATATCAGCCTCGCCGGGCTCTACGCCCAGGCACTCGTCGGAATGGTCGCCACCACGGCCACCTGGTGGCTGGACGTCCGCAGCCCCTCCAAAGAAGTGGTGGCCGCGCACCTGGTCAACCTGTGCTGGAACGGCCTCAGCCATCTCGAAGCCGACCCGCAGCTCAGCTCGGAATGGCCCGCCGTCCCCGGCCCGCTGCCGGCGAACTCGCCCGGCGGGCAGCGGAGTTCGGGCAACCCCGAATGAACAGCCCGCGAACTCCGGTGGGTCGTCGAATCGAGAGACGTAGCGAACACGGATGGTACGGTTCACCCATCCTTTGGGTGCTGTTCGGGCGGTGAGTCGGTCTACTTCGACAATGTCGGTCTACTTCAGGATGGCTGGTTATTGGGATGACAGGCGGGTCTGATGGCTAGGCAAGCGCGCGCGGAGATCACCCGCGATTCCGTCCTGGCGGGCGCTGCCGATGTCTTTCTGCGCTTGGGTTACGCCAATGCGAGCCTCAGTGAGATCATCGCGCAGTCCAACGTGACCAAGGGCGCCTTATATTTTCACTTCGGGTCCAAAGAAGAACTCGCGCGTGCGGTGGTCGATCAGGGCAACGAACGCCTGACCGCCTCCTGCAAAGGTTTCTTCGACTCCCGGGTCCCGGCGCTGGAAGCCGCGATCGGCATCACCTACGTGGTGGCCGACCTCTCCATGAACGACCCCATGGTCGGCGCCATGCTCAAACTCACCCACCAGATCGGCGACTACCGCGGCGCCAACGGCGACAACATCGCCAAGAACTGGGGCGAGACCTACCGCCACCTCGCGGAGAAGGCCATCACCCAGGGCGACCTGGAACCCGACCTCGACCCCGACGCCATCGGCCTGCTGCTCTACGGCCTCACCACCGGTATCCATATCGTCGCGGTGGGGACCGAGTCGATCGACCAGATGGCGTCACGGATGGAACGGGCCTGGTATTTCCTGCTACCTTCGATCGTTCCGGACGACAAGGTGTCGTACTTCCGGGAGTTCGCGGCGCGGCGGTTGCGCAGGTACGTGCCGTAATTTGGAGCGGTCCTCCGCGTAGAGGTGGGTGGATCAAAACCGCTCCGTGGGTGAATGCGGATCAACCCCGTTCGCGGCGATGTGAGTGGGGATCGACCCGTTCGCGAACGGTGAGTTCGGGGTGACCCCATCGGGACGGTGAGTTCGGGGTGACCCGTTCGCGGAGGTGGTTTGGATGTGCCCCTCCGCGAAGGGTCGGGCTGTGATTTTGGAGCGGCTCCGCCGCTCGAGGGTGGGGCCCTATTAACCCCGGGTCTTCACT
>NZ_JBSFRU010000205.1:0-11593 GCF_053589395.1 Nocardia sp. NPDC003345 | reverse complement strand
CAGCCGCGAGTCTCGAGCGCTGACAGCAGACGCTTGAGGGGCCGAACCCCGCGCGCCGGAGGCGCGCCAAAAAACACAGCCAAAAAACAGAGAGGCGGAGCCTTCGGTGGATGAGGGACACCGAAGACTCCGCCTACACCAGACACACTACCGCCGTTCCGGCCCGTCGCCCCCAATCCATAAGCAATTCTCAGCTTGAGCCCGGATTTTCTCAGGTCAGGGCCTGGCCAGGGGTGTGGACCGGCGGTGTTGTGCCCGATGCCGGTATCGCCTGTGGAAGTACACATCTTGCCGAAATCGGTCACACTGGGGACCCTGGACGGGGTGAACCCCCCGCTCGATGCCGTTCCGCTGTATCCGCCCGAATCCGTCCTACCGGAATCGGATTCGGAAATCCTCCGCCCCCGGGGCCTCGACGATCTACGCGGCGGGCACGCGGGTTCGCTGCGGTATCCGGCCACCGCCGCGCTGATCTTCGCCGGAATACCCGGGGCCGGTAAGAGCACCGCGTTGCGCAGGCTTTTCGATGCCGGTCCGGAGTCCGAGCACGCCTGTCCCGGGCCCGATGGATCGCTGGTGTTCGATTCGATCCAGGCCCGTAACTCGTGGCGGCCCCGGCTGTCCTGGCTGCCGTATCCGCTGTGGCGGCCGGTGGTGCACCTGGTGCATTTCAACCGGATCTGGATCGCTTTGCGTGACCATCGCGGGCCGGTGGTGATCCATGATTGCGGCACTGTCGATCTCACCCGCCGGATGCTGGCCCGCTGGGCCCTGCGGCAGGGGCGTGAGCTGCATATGGTGCTGCTCGATGTGCCGGCGGAGTCGGCGCGGGCGGGTCAGTTCGCGCGCGGGCGGCGGGTGGGGCGGGCCTCGTTCCACTGGCATGTGTGGCGGTGGAGACGGCTGCTGGGCCAGGTGGAGGACGGCTCCGGTCCGCGGCCGGCGCCCGCGTCGGTGGTGCTGCTGGACCGTCCCGCGGCCGATCGGTTACGCGAGGTGCGGTTCGCGGCTTGAGCCGCGTTCACGGGGTGAGGACCGTCAGCGCCGCGTTCACGGGGTGAGGACCGTCAGGGCCGCGGGTTCGATCCGCGCGGTCAGCGGTAGCCGGCCCGCGGGTTCGCCGTCGGCGGTGGCCGGGGCGCCGGGGGCGTCGAGGCGCAGTGACCGCGCCCGGTATTGGCTCACCGCGGGGTGCTCGATCCGTTTTCCGGCCGAGAGGGCGGGCAGGATCCGCAGCATTTCCGCGTGCGACACCTTGCCGACGACGGTCAGGTCGAGCAGGCCGTCGTCGCAGTGGGCGTCGGGGCAGATGAGCATGCCCCCGCCGTAGGTGGTGGTGTTGCCGACCGCCGCGAGCAGTGCCTCGGTCTCGATGACGGCGTCGGGGTGAGCGCCGCCGTCGAGTTCGATCCGGTACGGGACGGCGATCCCCTGCGCGATCTCGGCGACCGCGGCGAAGGTGTAGCGCAACCGGCCCCGCGGGTAGCGCATCCGGTTGGCGCGCAGGGTCACCCGGGCATCGAACCCGGTGCAGGCCACGGTGGCGAACCACATCGGTTCGTGTCCGGCGGGTTCGAGGTGACCCAGATCGATGGTGCGTACCCGCCCGTAGCGGATCAGGTCGGCGGCCGGGCGCGGATCGTCGCCGATGCCGAGTTCGCGGGCCAGGTCGTTGCCGGTACCGGCCGGGACCAGCGCCAAGGGGACGCCACTGTGCGCGAGGGGGGCCAGGATCGTGTTGACCAGGCCGTCGCCACCGATACACACCACCACATCCGGGGTTTCCGCTTCGAGTATCTCGCCGACCCGGCGCCGGGTATCGGCGGCGGAGGGTTCGTGGATTTCGCGGATCTCGATATCGGCTCCCGCGAGCCGTTCGACCACGGTGGCGGCGGCCTCCCGGGCCCGGCCCTGGCCGGACGACGGGTTGGTCACCACGGCGACCGAGCGCACCGCTCGGATATCGGCCCCGGGGCGATCGGCGTCGCTCATGGCAGCAGTGTGCCAGGGTTGAGAATGCCGGCCGGGTCGATTTCGCGTTTCACCGCGCGCAGGATCCGGATGCCCAGGTCGCCGATCTCGCCGGGCAGCCAGGCCCGGTGGTCGGCGCCGACCGCGTGGTGATGGGTGATGGTGGCGCCGGCCGCGGCGATGGCGTCGCCGGCCGCCTGTTTCGCGATGCGCCACTGCGCGATCGGATCGTCGAGCAGTTTCGCGACGACGGTGAAATACAGTGACGCGCCGGTCGGGTAGGTATGCGAGATATGGCACATGACCAGGGCGGGAGTGCCCTGGGCGGTGAGTGTCTCGGTGAGCGCGGCGGTCACCTTCGCCTTCAGTTCGGCCAGCCCGCTCCAGGTGGTGGCGGTCTCGAGGGTTTCGCACAGCACCCCGGCGTCCAGGAGTGCGTCGCGCAGGTAGGGCGCGGCGAAACGCCCGTGCTCCCAATCCCGCGCGGGCCGGGGGCCCAATTCCGTTCCGCCCGCGTCGCGTAGCAGTCCGGCTGCTTCGGCGCTGCGCGCGGCGACGTGCGCGGCGGTGCCCTCGAAGGTGGTGACCGCGAGGCAGCCCGCGACCGGTGCGCCGCCGATATCGCCGGCCCGGGCCAGGTTCAGTCCGGTTTCGGCCTCGTCGGAGAGTCGCAGCACGGTCGGGGCCGCGCCGGTTTGCACCACACCGCGCAGGGCGGCGGCGCCGGTCGCGAAATCAGGGAAGGACCAGGCCATATGGGCGGTGGTCTCGGGGCGTGGATGGACCCGGACGGTGACTTCGGTGAGCACGCCGAGGGCGCCCTCGGAGCCCACGAACAGTTCCCGCAGATCCGGTCCGGCGGCCGAGGCGGGTCCGCGGCCCAGGTCCACGGTTCCGGTGGGAGTGGCGACTCGGATGCGCTGGACCATATCGTCGAAGCGGCCGTATCCGGCCGAGGCCTGTCCCGACGAGCGGGTGGCGGCGAATCCGCCGATACTGGCGAATTCGAAGCTCTGCGGGAAATGGCCGAGTGAGAGTCCGTGCGCGGCGAGCAGTTCCTCGGCGCGCGGACCGGTGACACCGGCCCCGAACGTGGCCGTCGCGGAGACGGGATCGCAGTCCAGGAGCGCGTCGAGCCGGCGCAGGTCCAGGGCGATCACGGTGTCGAACCGGCCCCGGACCGGGTCCACCCCGCCCACCACGCTGGTGCCCCCACCGAACGGGACCACGGCGATCTCGTGTTCCGAACAATAGGCGAGCACCGCCGCCACCTGCTCGTGGCCGGCCGGGTACAGCACGGCGTCGGGCGCGTCCTGCGGGGCGCGGTCGCGGCGGCGCAGCAGATCGAGCGTGCTCTTACCGCCCGCGTGCCGGAGCCGGTCGGCCGCGTCGGTGGTGAGATGCCCCGCGCCGACGATGGCGGTCAGACCGGCCCGCCGGTCCTCCGGGAGGACCAGCGGGCGCAGCGCCACGTCGCCCTCATCGCGACGCGCCGCGAGCTCCCCCGAGACACCGAACACCTGCGTGAGCAGACCGCGGATCTGCTCGGACAGCGGAGTCCGGCCCGCGGGGACGCCCCAGGCATCCCACACCATATCCGGCCGGCCGGTGCCGTGGGTGGGGTCGGCGTCGCGCGGATCGGGTTCGGTGTGGCCGGACGGTGGGGTCATGCGTTACAGTTTGACATGCTTTGTCAAGTAGTAACGAACTGGTCGAGAAAGTGAGGGCGGAATCCGTGTCCACCGGCACCGGCCTCCCGGACCCCGGCCCCGCGCCCGTCGAGCAGACGATCCTGGACGCGGCCCGGGAGTGCGTCGCGGAATTCGGAGTCCGCCGCACCACCCTCACCGAGGTGGCCCGGCGGGCCGGTGTGAGTCGCCCGACGGTCTATCGTCGCTGGCCCGACAGCCGCGCCCTCATCGCCGAGCTCCTGGTCCGGGAACTGCGCGCGATCATCGCCACCGCCATGCCCGGATCCGGGACCGCGCGTACCCGGCTGATCACCGGCGTGGTGAACGGCGCCGCCGAGGTCCGGTCGAATCCGCTGTTCGGCAAGATCTTCCGGACCGATACCGATCTGATGCTGACCTACGTCTTCGGCCGGCTGGGACGCAACCAGCGCCAATTGCTCGATCTGTTCGTCACCGGGATCGGCGAGGGCCAGGCCGACGGGTCCATCCGCGCCGGAGATCCCACCCGGCTCGCGGCCATGGTGCTGCTGATCGCGCAATCGGCGGTGCAATCGGCGGCCACCGTCGCCGATCTGCTCGACGACGACGCGATGGATACCGAACTCCGCCACGCCCTGGATGCCTATCTCGCGCCCACGGCTGCCCCGGCAGCCGTTTCCGGGACCCCTGCGCCGCAGGCTCCCGGGACCGCCCCCTCGTCACGGAAGGAGTAGCGCACCGTCGCGCGACGCGTGCCGCCAACCGATGTCCGACACCACACCCCCGCAGCCCGGTTCCGCGCTCGACGCCGGCCGCCGCGCTCGCGAACTCTCCGCACTGGGCGATACCCCCGAGATCGACCTGCTGGTCATCGGTGGCGGCGTCACCGGGGCCGGCGCCGCCCTGGACGCGGCCGCGCGCGGCCTGCGCACCGTCCTGGTGGAGAAATCCGATCTGGCCAACGGCACCAGCCGGTGGAGTTCCAAACTCGTCCACGGCGGCTTGCGCTATCTCGCGAGCGGCAAGATCGGTATCGCACACGAGAGCGCGGTGGAGCGCGGCATCCTGCTGGCCCGCACCGCGCCGCATCTGGTGCGGCCGCTCCCCCAGCTCGTTCCGATCCTGCCCGGTATCGGTTTCCCCGCCCGGGCCCTCATCCGCACCGGCTTCCTCGCCGGCGACGCCCTGCGGATGGGCGCGGGCACGCCCGGCGCGCTGCTGCCCCGTTCACGGCGGGTGACCCGCGCCGAGGCGCTGCGGCTCGCGCCCACGGTGCGGCGGGACGGGCTGCGCGGCGGTTTGCAGGCCTGGGACGGTCAGCTCGTCGACGATGCCCGGCTGGTGGTCGCGCTGGCGCGGACGGCGGCGGCCCACGGCGCCACCGTGCTGACCCGGGTCGCGGCCGAATCGGTGCGCGGCGACGGAGCCACGCTGCGCGACGACCGGACCGGTGAGACACTGACGGTCCGCGCCCGGGCGGTCGTCAACGCGACCGGCGTATGGGCCGACCAGGTCGATCCCAGTATCCGGCTGCGTCCCAGCCGCGGTACCCATCTCGTTTTCGACGCCGCCGCGTTCGGCGGGTTGACGGCCGCGCTGACGGTTCCGGTGCCCGGGACCGTCGGCCGGTTCATCTTCGCGCTACCGGCTCCGCACGGGCGGGTGTATCTCGGCCTGACCGACGAGGACGCGCCCGGACCAGTGCCCGACGAACCACGCCCGTCCGAATCCGAGATCGGCTTCCTGCTGGACACGGTGAACACGGTGCTGCGTATCCCGCTGACCCCCAGCGATATCCGCGGCTCCTACGCCGGTCTGCGACCGCTGCTGCGCACCGCGGTCGACAGCACCGCCGATATCTCCCGCGAGCACGCCGTTCTCACCTCCCCGGACGGAGTGACCACGGTGGTCGGGGGGAAATTGACCACCTACCGGAAAATGGCCGAGGACGCGGTCGACGCCGCCGTCACCGGGGCCGGGATCGACGCCGGACCGTGCCGGACCACCGCACTGCCGCTGGTGGGCGCGGTCGCCGGGGCGGCCCGGGACCGGCTCGCGGCGCCACAACTGCTGATCGAACGGTACGGCGCCGAGGCCCCCGCGGTGGTGGCGCTGGCCGCGGCGAATCCGGAACTCGCGAGACCGGTCGCACCCGGGCTGGATGTGATCGGCGCCGAGTTCGCCTGGTCGGTCACCCACGAGGGAGCCCTGGAGGCGGGCGATCTGCTGGACCGCCGGACCCGGATCGGCCTGGTCTCCGACGATCGCGCCGCGGCCGAAGCCGCGGCCGAAGCCGCTGTGGCCGGCTGGAGTGGCTGATCAGGCGTACCGCCAGGTCGCGACTTCGGCCCGCATACAGGCCCGCGGCCAGATATCCAGGCCGTGCGCGGCCTCGGCGGCGCGCAGGGCACGCAACTGCGGTGTCTCCTCGGACGGGTCGAGATACCGGAATCCCAGCCGGCGGTAGTAGGGCCCGTTCCACGGGACCTCGGTGAAGGTGGTGAGAGTTATCGCCGGCAGCCCCGCGGCGCCGGCCCAGCGGACCGCCCGGTCGAGTAGACGGCGCCCGATGCGTGCGCCGCGCAGTTCGGGAAGCACCGAGACCTGGTCGATATGCGCCATCCCGTCCACCACGCTCGCGATCAGATATCCCACCGGCACCCCGTCGCCGGGATCCCACACCCACGCCCGGCCGTCGAGAACGAATTCGCCCAGCGTCTCGGCCGGTAATGGTTCGTCCTCCGCCACGGCCGCCATCCCGGCCTCGGCGAAGGGCCGCCCGGCACGAACCTCGATCTCACGCAGAACCGGGATATCGGTCACGGTCGCCGGGCGGATCACGACCCGGCCCGCTTCCGAGGCCGCGGTGTCCGGGGCCGCGCGACCGACCGCGGGATCCGGGTACCCGAACCGGCGCACGGGCGGGCGGCGCCCGCAACGGCGGGCGCGGCGATGTACGGCATCTGTTCCCTTTCCGGAGCCGACCGGTGTGGCGACCATTCCCGGTATAGGCCCTGCTGTCGTCCCCCATCTCACACGCCCGGTAACGGATTCGCATCTATGCTGGATCCGGTGCTGTGCCAGGAAGGAGCCGTGGGTGCGCGTCGATACGTCCACCATTGGTATCGCGCCGGGTGAAGGCCTGGTCGCGCGCTTCGGTGATGTGGTGATCTACCTGGTGGGTGCCAACGCGTCCACCGAGCGGATACTCGGCGCCGTCGAGGCGGTCGCGGACGCGGAGCATCCGGGTGCGGCCATCGCGCAGCGGCTCGCGGCCGTGGTGTTCGGATCCGGATCGGAACCACCACCTTTCGGTCTGGTGGCCCCGGCCGCCGACGGCACACTGGTCCTGCTCCGGGGCCCGGTCTCGGCCTCCATCTCCGGCGCCGAGGGCACCCGCGTCCTGATCGGTGCGCGCGCCTTCACCTGGGTCGACGAGATCCTGCGTGATCCGGTGCGCACACTCGCGGTCGGTCCCGGCTCCGAGGCCCGGGTCACCCCGTATCCGCGCACCGATCTACGCGCGGGTGTGGTGCCGGGCGGCGGGTTCGTGATCCATGCCGCGGTGCGCCGCACCAAACGCCCCGCGACCCCGGCGGCGGTCGCGGCCTCCGACGCCGCGTACGAACCGGCGGCCACGGCCCCCGCCGGACTGGCCGCCGCCCAACCGGAACCGGCGGCCGATCCGGGCCCGCCGACCGGCCTCGCGGAATCCCGGGCCGCCGACCCGCTGCCCGGGACCCGCGCCTGGTCCGCGGCGCCGGCCCCGCGCGCCAAGGCCGAACCGGTACGGATCCGTCCCGACGCGGATCGGTCCCGCGCCGGCACCACGGCGAAAGCGTTCGGAGCCGAGGCGAAACAGGTCCGGAGCGGGCCCGACGTGAAGCCGGGCCGAGCCGGTACCGAAGCCGAGCCGGTACGGCTCGGAAAGGACCGGGACAACCCGTACGGTGCCCGCAGACCCGACGACGGCGCCCCGCCCACCGCACCGGTCCTGGTGGCCGAGGACGGGACGGCCTACCCCCTGGATCGCGCCTACGTCATCGGCCGGGGGCCCTCGGTCGACGAATCGGTACGCCGCAACACCGCCGCCCCGCTGGTGCTGCAGCGCGACCGGCATATCTCCCGGGTGCACGCCTACCTCGCGGTCGATGCCGGCAAGGTCTTCCTGCGGGACGCCGGAACCGCCGCCGGGACCTTCGTCTCCACCCCGGGCGAACCCCGGTGGACCAGGATCAGCCAATCGCCCACCGAACTGCCGCCCGGCGGCCGGATCCGGATCAGCGAACAGGTCCTGACCTATCAAGATGCCGGCAACAGCGCGTCCTGAGCGATACCCCGCCCGCGCCGCCCGCCACCCCGGCGCACAATGGCGGTATGCACCGCAACAGCCCGGCCGACGATATCGACGAGGCGGAACTGACAGTCACACCGCCGAAAACACAGGCGGCGGGCCTGCGGGCGGTCGGGGTCGCCCTGCAGCGGGCGATCTCCGATATGGGTGTGGTGCGTACCGCGCGGTCGCTGGCCCGGGTCAACCAGGTGCACGGGTTCGACTGCCCGGGCTGCGCCTGGCCGGAACCGACCGGCCATCGCCGCCCCGCCGAATTCTGCGAGAACGGCGCGAAGGCGGTCGGTGAGGAGGCGACGCTGGAAACCGTCGGGCCCGAATTCTTCGCCGAACACTCCCTCGCCGACCTCGAGGGCAAGAGCGGTTACTGGCTGGGCCGGCAGGGCCGGCTCACCCATCCCATGGTGCTGCGTCCCGGCGATACCCACTACTGCCCCATCTCCTGGGACGACGCCTACCGCCTGATCGCGACGCGACTACGCGAACTGGACTCCCCGGACGAGGCGGTGTTCTACACCTCCGGCCGCACCGCGAACGAGACCGCGTTCCTGTACCAGCTGCTGGTCCGCAGCTACGGCACCAACAACCTGCCCGACTGCAGCAATATGTGCCACGAGTCCTCGGGCACCGCCCTGACCGCGTCGATCGGGATCGGCAAGGGTTCGGTCACCATCGACGATTTCGCCGCCGCCGATCTGATCCTGGTGGCCGGGCAGAACCCGGGCACCAACCATCCCCGGATGCTGAGCGCCCTCGCCGACGCCAAGAAGGCCGGGGCCCGCATCGTCGCGATCAACCCGCTGCCGGAAACCGGCCTGATCGGCTTCCGGGACCCGCAGACCGTGCGCGGGCTCACCACCGGCGTGGATATCGCCGACGATTTCCTGCAGATCCGGCTCGGCGGCGATATGGCTCTGTTCCAGGGGCTGGCGAAACTGCTCTTCGAGGCCGAGGACCGCGCGCCGGGCACAGTGCTGGACCGCGCCTTCCTCGACGCGCACACCGCCGGGTTCGAGGCCTACGAGCGGCATATCCGCGCCGTCGATCTCGCGACGGTGCTCGAGGCGACCGGCCTCACCCGCGCCGAACTCGACCGCACCGCCGCGCTACTGGCCGGATCCGGCCGGACCATCCTGTGCTGGGCGATGGGCCTCACGCAGCACACGCACGCGGTCGCCACCATCGAGGAGGCCACCAACCTGCTGCTGGCCCGCGGCATGATCGGCAAACCGGGCGCCGGAGTGTGCCCGGTACGCGGGCATTCCAATGTGCAGGGCGACCGCACCATGGGCATCTGGGAGAAGATGCCCGAATCGTTCCTCGCCGCCCTGGATCGCGAATTCGATATCACCAGCCCCCGCGCGCACGGTTTCGACACCGTTGCCGCCATCCGCGCCCTGCGGGACGGCCGGGCGAAGGTCTTCTTCGGAATGGGCGGCAACTTCGTTTCCGCCACCCCGGACACCGCTGTCACGGAAGCGGCCCTGCGCGGTTGCGCGCTCACGGTCCAGGTGTCCACCAAACTCAACCGCAGCCATATCGTGCACGGTGCCACCGCGCTCATCCTGCCGACCCTGGGCCGCACCGATCTCGACCTGCAGAACGGTGCCCGCCAACAGGTCTCGGTCGAGGATTCGATGTCGATGGTGCATCTGTCCACCGGCCGGCTCACCCCGGTATCACCGGACCTGCGCAGCGAGGTCGCGATCGTCTGCGAACTCGCCCGGGAGGTGCTGGGCCCGGATCATCCGGTGCCCTGGGCGGAGTTCCGCGACGACTACGACCGGGTCCGGGACGCCATCGCCCGGGTGGTACCCGGCTGCGAGGACTACAACAGCCGGGTCCGGCAGCGCAACGGTTTCGTACTCCCGCACCCGCCGCGCGACACCCGCGAGTTCCGTACCGCCACCGGCAGAGCGAATTTCGCGGTGAACGAATTGCGCTGGGTCCCCGTCCCGCCGGGCCGGCTCGTCCTGCAGACCCTGCGCAGCCACGACCAGTACAACACCACGATCTACGGTCTCGACGACCGCTACCGCGGCGTCCATCACGGTCGCCGGGTGGTGTTGGTGAATACCGGCGATATCGCCGAACTCGGTTTCCGCGACGGCGATCTCGTCGACCTGGTGTCGGAGTGGTCCGACGGCGTGCAACGCCGGGTGGAGGGCTTCCGGGTGGTGCCCTACCCCACGCCACGGGGCAACGCGGCGGCCTACTATCCCGAAACCAACCCGCTGGTACCGCTGGATCATGTGGCGGCACGGTCCAATACACCGGTGTCCAAGGCCGTCACCGTCCGGCTCGAACCCCATACCCACCGGCCCGGGCCGCGATGAGCCGAGTCACCGCGCGACGCCGGATGCGGCGCATCACCCCGTCCGGCGAAATCGTCCGTCCCGATACCCTGGCCGTCGAAGAACCCCTGGAGATCCGGGTGCGCGGGGAATCACTCACCGTCACCATGCGCACCCCGGGCAACGATATCGACCTGGTGCACGGTTTCCTGTTCGGCGAGAACCTGATCGCCGACGCGGCCGATATCCATACCGCCCGCTACTGCGCCGGAACCGACGACGAGGGCCGCAACACCTACAACGTGCTGGATGTGGACCTGCGGGCACCGGTGACGCTTCCGGCCCGTCCCTTCCTGACCACCGGCGCCTGCGGATTGTGCGGGCGGACCGCGCTCGAGGAGATCCGCCTGCGCAGCCGCCATCCGATTCCGCCCCCGCGGCCCCTGCTGGATGCCGCCGTCGCGGCCGGATTACCGGAGATCCTGCGCGGCCGCCAGGCGGTATTCGACGCCACCGGCGGTCTGCACGCCGCCGGCCTGTTCACCCCGGACGGCGCGCTGCTCGCGGTACGCGAGGACATCGGCCGCCACAACGCCGTGGACAAGGTGATCGGCTGCGCCCTGCGGGAGAACCGGATTCCGGCCTCCGATCTCGTCCTGGTGGTGAGCGGGCGGGCCTCGTTCGAACTGGCGCAGAAAGCGGTCCTGGCCGGGATCCCCGTTCTGGCCGCCGTTTCGGCGCCGAGTTCCCTGGCCGTCGATCTGGCCGAGGAGGCCGGGCTCACCCTCGCGGGTTTCGTGCGCGGCGACACCATGAACATCTACACCCATCCCGAACGAATCCGCGGATCCGCGCTCGCCGGGTGATATCGCTACCGCGCCACCGCGGCGGCATAGTCGGCGAGCTCGATATCGTCCTTGGCATCACCGGCGAACCTGTCCATCAGGGCGAACCACCGCGACCTCAGGAACCAGTTCCGCAACCGCAGGCCCCGGGCGGTTTTCGGCGCCAGGAACGGACCCGGGCTGCTGCTGCCGCCCAGTTTCGCGTAGCGGCGCATGATCTGGTCGTAGCGGGCGAAGGCCACGGTGTGATCGTCTCCGGCGGCGGCGAGTTCACCGGCCAGGACATAGGCCCCCACCAGCGCCAGCCCGGTCCCGAAGCCGGCCAGGGTATTCCCGTAGGCACTGTCGCCGACCAGGGCCACCCGCCCCGAGGTGTAGGCGGGCATGCGCACCCGGGCCAGCGCGTCCAGATAGAAATCGTCGTACTCGGACAGTTCCGCGAGCATCTCGGGTACCGCCCCC